>SLKF01000156.1 GCA_007134725.1 Clostridiales bacterium
AACATTGTAATCGATATAATTATTAGAAACGCAATGAAAAAGAAAGGATTCGAAAACTTATGAATACAAAAATTGAAAAAAAACTGATTGTCCTTTCCGTATTTGGAGCCTTAGGCTTTGCTATAGCCGGAATTATATTAGGAAGAATGTTGGATTCTCAAATGATCATTTTTGACGGCTTATACTCCTTTATCAGCTTAGGTCTTTCAATGTTGTCTCTATGGGCTATGGGAAAAGTGAGCAAAAAAGAGAGGATCAAATTATCCCTATTGGGCAGACAAAAAATCATGGAAGTGGATACTGCCGTAGTACTTATTAAATACAGTGTAATTTTAATCATTGTGGCAGGGTCATTACTCGGAGCCGTCACCGCTTTATTTGACGGCGGACGGAATACTTCCCTGAACTATGCTCTCTTATATTCAATTATCTCTACCATCGTTTGTTATGGGGTATATGTGATCCTTCGAAATCCTTCGAAGAAAAAAAATTCTCCACTACTTCGGGCGGAGGCCCATCAATGGCTAATGGATACCTGGGCAAGCCTAGGGGTATTAGTGGGATTTGCTTTGGGATTTATCCTAAGTCTGATTCCGGCAACCTCTTTTCTAGTACCCTATATGGATCCTTTTATGGTAGTTATAGTATCCTTATACTTTATTCGAATTCCCATAAAAGAAATTCGAAAAACCTATATTCAAATTCAAAATGGTTAATAAAAAGTCCAACTTCAATAATTACTATGTGAATTATTAATAAACCGTTATTAAAGTGAAAACCTCGAAAACCGGGGTTTTTCTTATGGTAGCTCCATGGTATACTTTAGGGTAACGAATGAAAGTATAAATGCATCCAATCAGGAATATTAATGACTCGTATGAATGAGGAGTGTGGACAATGAGGACGCTGTTAATTAATGGGAAAATATATCTGGAAAAAGGGAGATTTGAAGAAGCCCTTTCTATAAAGGAAGGTTTGGTCGAGGCCGTAGGTACTACGGAGAGAATTCTCACCACCCGAAGACCTCAGGATGAGGTATTGGACCTTCAAGGGAAAACAGTACTACCGGGGTTCAACGACAGTCATTTGCACCTTTTTATGTTGGGAGAGGCCATGGCCAGTTGTGATTTAAGAGGTGCTGTATCCATCAATGAGTTAATTGAAAGAGGAAAAGTTTATCTCTCGAATAATAAATTAGAAAAGGGGATTCACGGGCGAGGTTGGAACCAGGATTTTTTTGAAACCGTCGATAAGCGACTGCCAAGTAGAGAGGATTTGGATTTGATTTCTTCAGATATTCCCATAGTTTATGAACGGGTTTGCGGTCATGTAGCAGTGGGGAATACCAAAGCCATGGAAATGGCAGGAATAAGTGCGGATTCCTTTATTGCAGGAGGTACCATCGACCGGAGCCCCGAGGGGATCTTAAGCGGTGTGGTTACGGAAAATGCTACCCAAGTACTGTCAAAAGCCTTATCTCAAAAGAATAAAGAAGCGAAGAAAAGTCAGTTCATTCAGGCGGGCAAATACGTCCTAAGTCAAGGCATCACTTCCGTTCAATCCTGCGATGTTTCCGGAGAAGATTTTCAGAAAACCTTTGATTGGATTCGAGAAGTATATGAAGAAAAATCTCTCCCCCTTCGATATCGACACCAATTTAACTTTCAACAAATCGAAGACTTTCGAAAATACCTGGACAGCGAACACATAAATGGGAACTATGAGGACGGATTTTACCAGAAAGGGTCTCTAAAGCTTTTTAAGGATGGCTCTTTGGGGGGGAGAACAGCGCTCTTAAGCAAACCTTACGCTGATGATCCCACAACGAGAGGGGTGGAAGCTTTAAAAGACGATGAGCTCCAAGCCTTATGTCAGTTGGCTCAGGAAAACGGTATTCCAGTGATTACCCATGCTATCGGTGACGGTGCCGTAGAAAGCGTATTAAATGCCTATGCAAATATCCTTCAAGGAAAGGAAAATGCCCTGCGTCATGGGATTGTCCATAATCAGATTACCACAAATCATCAATTGAATCGTATCGTAAGGAGAGGCATTGCTGTAATGGCTCAGCCGGTTTTTTTAGACTATGATCTGCATATTGTAAAAAAACGGGTAGGAGAAGAACTCGCAAAAACTTCTTACGCTTTCAATACCCTTTATCAGCAGGGAGCATTGATCAGTATCGGTACCGATGCTCCGGTGGAAGACTCCAATCCTTTTCGAAATATTTACGCTGCTGTCTCCCGAATGGATCAAAAAGGATTTCCGGAAGGGGGACATCAGCCGGAGGAGCGAATGACTGTGGAAGAAGCGGTGGATGCCTATACCTACCAGGGGGCGAAAAATCAGTTTCAGGAAAAAATCAAGGGAAAACTCCTTCCCGGTTACTATGGAGATTTGATTGTTTTGGATCAGGACTTGTTTACGATTCCACCATCTGAAATATCCGGAACCCAAGTGGAATTAACCATGGTAGAGGGTAAAATTGTATACCGAAAAGAATAAAACTTAACAGAAAATTAATCTTACTTTCACATCAACCCCTATGGATCTTCTTGACAAAAGGTGATATTCCTAGTATTATGTAAACTGTGAGTAAAAACATAGAACATGTATATCACAAGTTATAAAATACCAAGGAGGTCCACGTATTGAGCAGAAATTCAGAATACTACGAGATCACAAAAGATATCTTAAATCATGATGCATTTATGCAATCGAAGCACATTCGACACCATGAAGGAAGTATTTTCGATCATTCCTTAGAAGTGTCCTTTCGATCTTATAAAATAGCTAAAAAACTAAAAATGGATTATCGCGCCATTGCTCGGGGAGCCTTACTCCATGACTTTTTTCTTTATGACTGGAGAACCAAAGGAAACCGAAACCTAAAATATATGAGAGAATCTCATGCGGTATCTCATCCGAGAGTAGCCCTGGAAAATGCAAGGAAGTATTTTGAAGTAAGTGATATGGAAGCGGATATTATCCGCAAGCACATGTTTCCTACGACCATTGTTCCACCGAAGTACAGGGAAAGCTGGATTGTTACGATGGTGGACAAGTACTATGCTGTAAAAGAATACCAAGAAGGATTCTTTAATAAACATAGCTTACAACTTCGATTCTATCAACTACAACAGACCTTAAGTTTTTTAGCGGTATAAGAAAGCTAAAAAATAAACGAATAGAATAAACGTAAAAGGAGACCTTAAGGTCTCCTTTTTTTCGGTTCAGATTTTAAGATTTTAATATCCATCCTATGCATTCTAAGAATCCAAAAATAAATAGAAAATAAACGGCTTAAAGATTAACGGTTGATCACCTGTATATGAAGGCCGGACAAAACGTCCAAGGCCTTTTCATGAAGATCCCGGTCCGGAGAGGCACAAGCCTTGGCATCCACAATGATTTTTACTTCCGGGTACATGGTTTTCAATACTATGGCATTGGAAATCACGCATATATTGGTTACCACACCGATCAATTCAATGGATTCCAGCTCGTCTTCATAAAAATCAAAACACTGTTCATGAAGTTCTTGAGGATGAACCCCAAAACTTCTCTTTTCTAAGGGTTGTGCCCTAACTTCCTCTAGGCAGGCTTTGGTATTGCCGTACACTTTATGTCCCACAGTACCTTTAATGCAGTGCTGGATGGGTAGTGATTTTCCTTCTAAGGACTCTAAATAATGTTCCCCGTGGGTATCCAAGGTATAAAAGACCTGATTTTCTTTATAACTTCTAATTTTTTCACAGATTATGGAGTCTAATTTTTCCGCTTCTTTAAAGCCTAAACTACCGATGACAAAGTCCCGTTGATAATCAACCACAACCAAAACTTTTTTCTTCATGAAAATCCCTCCTATTTACGAAAAAAGAAAACTACTTATTTATAGTATAGCAGAAAATTCGACAAAATTATAGTAATGAGAAATGTAAGCTCCTTATTATAGAGGGTCCAATCCATGGTGATCCAGGGCAAAATTGACCTCATAAAGATCATAGATCCCCCGTTCGATACAATACTGTACAATGAGGTCTAAGGTATGGCTGTTGGAAAATGTGTAGCCCGCAGAACGCAATAGTGATTCCGCTTCATTAAGATTTAACTGCAAGGAAAGACATAGGGCAAAGGCGGTTTTTTTCTTCGGCTGATAGGTAGGATTTGATCGCATTTTTGAAAACAGTTTTCGATCCATCCCCGCCCTTTTATACACATCTGTGTCATCAAGTTCTTTTGAGTCTACAAAATACAGCAGTTTTTCCGAAAAACTGGGACTTTGTCGCTGTGCGATATAGGATGTTACATTGTAATTCATAACGGGTTCATGTACGTGAAGAATGTTGTTATAATATACCTTCAGGTATTCTTGTAAATCATTTAACCAATGGACTTTACTCATAATATCCCTCCTACAACTTCCTCTCGAGAAAACCCCGGATTTTATCTACGATTTCTTGAAACTAAGTAGAATTAGTAAGCGCTGTTACACACAGCATAGTGATATGAGTTAATCAGATACGGAACTATCAAGTATTGATTGATTTATAAAATTATTATAACGGATACTGGTCGGTTTCGAAAGTACTAGGTGAGGTTCGTAGTAAAATAATATTGGAAAGCAAACTTTTTATAGTTTAAGATCCTCTGGAGAAAGGGAACAGATCATGTTAAAATAAACTTAAGACGTAATAAAGAGGTGACGATTATGAATCGATTAGCAGAACAGATAAAAAAAGCGAGAATACAAGCGAAGTTATCGGAGAAAGCCCTGGCAAAAAAATGCGGTATATCCGAAAGCTACCTACGGGATATTGAATCGGGTCGGAAGGTTATCAAAGAGGATATTGCAGAAAATATTTTAAAGAAACTGGGAAAGTCCATGGACTTTATGAGCATGCCCGAGGAAACTTCTGTAGATGACACTGGGAATCAACCGGTTAGGAAAAAAGAAACGCCAAAAGAGGAACTGCAAAACTATGATTTGAAACCCACAGGAGCTTGGCAAAAAGCTTTGGGAAACCTGGTGAAAACATACCCGGTACAACGTATGGACAGTCGAAAAGTGGTTGGAGAAAAGTCCCTGCCCCTTATGGGAAATAAAGTGGAGGGATATCATCCCGATAAATTACTATTTATTGAGGTAACCGACAATTCTCTGCAAGGTTTTCGGATTAAAAAAGGGGATGTGGTTACGGTCCTCGACACCCAGGAAATTGAAAACGGAGCATTTTATCTTATCAATGTGGAAAAAGGGCGAATGATTCGAAAACTTCGAAAAGAAGGAAGCGGAAAAATTAGCCTGTTTCAAGGTTTAGAAGGAGAAAGTGCGGTAA
>SLKF01000233.1 GCA_007134725.1 Clostridiales bacterium
AAGTGACGACGGAGATTCTTTCGAAAACGAAGAAGGAATTGAAGAAGAAGGAATTGAAGAAGAAGGAACTGAAGATGGAATGGAAGAAGGAACTGAAGAAGGAACTGAAGATGATGGATTTGAAGATGATGATGAAGAAGATCTTTATGAAGATGAAGATGAAGACGACGATCTTGATGATTAATCCTCCTAATCTTTAACAGATATAGCGAGTAAAAGATATAGCGAGTAAAAGAAAGATGACCCTCTTGGAGAGTATCCAAGAGGGTCATCTTTTTTAGTGCAGTTTTTAAGTTAAATTTTTTTAGCTTACCCTTAATTCTTCGGGCCCTCCACCACAATGTGAGCTCCCATTAAAAAGCCTTGGCCTCTGGGGTCCTGAAGATCCTTTTCCCTTTTGTAGGGTTTGATCACCATCTCCCCTTCGAAGGCCCCTAAATTGTAACGATCCACCCGGGAACGGGCCTGAATTTCTTTTCTTCTAGCTTCCTTCCCTTCCTGGGTTAAGGATAAAATGCTGATATCCCCGCCGTGGGCGTCCATAATATGCTTGCTGATGGTAAGGCCCAGTCCGAAGCCCGTGGTCCGTTTTCGACTTTTATCTCCTTTATAGAAGCGTTCGTACACAAAGGGAATTTCCTCAGGCCGTATTCCGGGACCGCTGTCGATGATCTCTATGGCGAAATTTTCTCCCCGATCCATCAACTCCACCCGAATGGCTCCTTCCTCCGGAGTAAATCGAATGGCGTTGTTCAACACATTGATTAACACCTGTTTCATACGGATTCGATCCACATAACCGTGGACCTCCGGCTGAAGTTCTTCAATCAGTTCAATCTGTTTTTTATCGACCTCAAAATTCAACTGCATCAGGACTTCCTTCACCAATTTCTCCAGATTTACCCATTCTTTATTCAAATTCGAAACCTTTTTCTCAAAACTGGACAGCTCCAGCAGTTCATTGGTCAGCTTCCCCAGTCGTTTGGTCTCATCCAGAGCCACTCCCAGGTACTTTTCCGCGTCTTTTTCTTCAATTACCCCGTCCAGAATCCCCTGAATGAAGTTTTGCACCGTGGTTATGGGGGTTTTTAACTCATGGGACACATTGGCAATCAAATCCTTCCGGATTTCCTCCAGATTTCGGATTTTATAAGCCATGGAGTTGAGAGAAATGGCTAAATCACTGACTTCATCGTTGCCTTTTATAGGAATCTCCTGACCGTATTCCCCTTCGGAAATTTTTTGCGCCACGTTACGCATTTCCACCAAGGGGCGGGTAAAACGCTTCGAGAAGAAGTACAACAAAAGGGTTACAGGTATGGTAACCCCGAAAAAGCTGAGCATAATAATCCGGTTGATCTGTTTCGTCAACAGTTGTACGTTGGCAATGGGACTGTAAATCAAAATCTCGCCATATCTTCTTCCCTCTTCAGTCAGGGGTACGGCCACTGTTAACATCTGGATATATTCATCCTCTTCCTCTCCTTGAAACTGTGCCGTAAAATACTGCCGGACGGGATTTTCCATAGAGGGGGTGGGACGGTTGGTCTGAATGGGCAGTCTTCCGATGTTTCCGATGGCCACCATGTCGTCGGTATCATCAAAGATGATGGAGATATCCACGTTTTCCGCTTGCTGCATGACATTTAAGGTCTCCATAAAATGATCCACACTGATGATGCCGTTCTCCAACTGATCGTACATACGGCTTACCCTCAAGGCTTCCCGTTCCAGAACATTTCTTCGCTGTTCCAATATCTGTTGCTGCATAAATTGACTGGTAATATAGGCGATCAGAAAGAGACTGATAATCAGGATCAAAAAATAGGTCAGCATCATCTTTTGAAAGATGGATTTTCGAAACCCGTTTTCCGTCCAGAACTTCTCTTGAATCTTTTGAATTACATTATCCAGTAACTTTTTCACTGCCTGTTCACCTCAAATTTATAGCCGATTCCCCAAACCGTGGCAATGCTCCAGGAAGCTTCTTCCTTAGGATTTAACCGCTGTCTCAGGCGTTTGATGTACAGGTCCACCACTCGGTCCTCCCCTTCAAAGTCCCATCCCCAAACGTTTTCAATGAGCTCATTTCTGGAGAAAACCCGATTGGGATATTCCATTAGATATTTTAGTAGCTGGGCTTCCCTTCGGGGGATTTCTACGGTATCTCCATCAAGATAAACCTCAAAGGCTTCCTTATTAAAGATCAACGTATCAAAGGCCAGGCGCCCGGATCCTACCCCTTTGCTTTCCTCCCGATCCAGCTTTCGTCTCCTGAGGTTGGCCTCCACCCGGGCTATAAGCTCCCGTACATCAAAGGGTTTCGGAAGGTAATCATCGGCTCCGATTTCCAGTCCTTTGATTTTCTCCTCCTGCTCTCCCTTGGCTGTAAGCATAACGATCGGTACGTTGCTGGTCTCCCGAACTTTTCGGCAGATTTCATACCCGTCCATACTGGGAAGCATTAAGTCCAAAATAATCAGATCATAGGCTTTTTCCAAAAAACCTTCGTAGCCCTTTTTTCCGTCGGCTTCCTTATCCACTTCATAACCTTCCTTTTTTAGATAAAGACTGACAATCTCCGAAATGTTGGGGTCGTCTTCGACGATTAAAATTCGCTTATTTTTCATTGGGCCCTCCTTATATAGGAACTTGATTGTTCTGTATTCAGGGGAATTTGTGCCCTGTTTTTAATCCATACTTAATCATTATTATAGTAGTAAGTTATGTCACTATTATATCATATCTCGTAGGAGTGCAGTTTATCCACAATGTTGGTGATTCCCGGATGCATTTTACAGCGGAGTTCTAGCCCCGTATTGCCTTAACCCCTATCCTGAAAAAAACGCCGACAGGTTCGTCGGCGCTTCTAATTATGCTGCTATTGTTTAAGCCCCTTCATTTTTATAGAACCAACGATGGGTAAAGTTACCTTGTTCATAGTTTCTAATCATTTCCAAATAGGGAAACCAGACGAAGTAGGTGCCGTCAGAATCCTGCCCTATGGGATTTTCTTCGATTCGGTTGTCCTGATACTGCTTAGGATACTCTTCCAAAGCAAAGTCCTCGTAAATAAGGTAGGCCTCGATGTCCTTCTCATAGAACTCCGACATCTCCCGAATAATATATCCATATAAGGTCCTGATATCTTCCCGCTGACCGCTACGGATCAGTCCCCGAAGTTTTACCGAGTTCTCTTTGTTCAGGTAATATCGAAGCGTTAAGGCCTCTTCTTCGGAACCTCTGGTGATTTCAATCTTTTCAAACTTCACAATGGTATCCCCAACCTTAAATTGGCTGTGGTCTTTCATCAGGTATTCTTCATAGTCCTCAAAATCTTTGGTTTGCGATTTCGATGCGGTAACCTTTACGATTTCACTTTGGGCAGAGCGTATGCCCTCTACCACGGATCGGACCCGATAGTAATAGGTTTCCCCTTCTGTAAGGCCGGTGACTTTCAAGGAATAATCCTGGTCCCAGTACACTTTTAAGGGCCGGCCATTTTCATCGTTGAAGGCATGGAAGGGTCCGTCTTTCGAGAGCCCTTCATACACGTGGTAATACTCCGCACCCTCTACAGGGTTCCAACCGATGGTGGCTTCCCCCTGGGATTCCTTAACAAACACTCCACTAGGTGCCGCAAGTTTGTTGCTGAATTGGTCATAGCTGTCCACCCATTTTCGGGTATTATTCCAAAGCGCTTTTATTTCCGTTGTAGTCATTTCTTTATTTGGGTCCAGTCTCTTGCTGTCTCTTCTCGGAAGAATTTCATAATAATCCATAAACCCCATGGCTTCGTAGGCCCAGTTTTCGATGTTTTCCACATCGTCCCCGGTCAGTTCAAAATCTCCCTTAGGATAGGGTCGGTCCAAGGCTCTAAGGGTCCGGTAAAAAGTATAGGCTCCCTCTTGACGGGTAATCCGCCGGTCCGGGTCAAACTTTCGGTTTTCTATATCCGGTATAATTTCCAGATTGTAGGCCTTTAACACCCAGGAATTTTTCGTATCCTCAAAGGTATCTTCCCAAGCGGCCACGGCTTGATTTCCCGATAACTGTTCATAGAACAGCACCGATAATTTCGCGAGATTTCGTCTAGTCATCTTCCCCTCGGTATCCAGCAAAAATACCTCCAAGGTCCGGGAAAATCCTAACTCTCCCCAAACAATTTTTTCGTCTTCATCTTCATCGGATTTTTCTCCGTTCTTCTTTTCTTCTTCATCCTTAGTCTTCGAGTCGGTTGAGTCCCCTGAAGCCTTATTGTCTCCGGAATCCGAAGAATTTTGATGGGTTTCTTCGGTATTATCCCTGGAGTCTTTTTCTTCCGGCTCTTCTGCTTCCGGCTCTTCTACTTCCTGATCCTTGCCATTTCTTCCGGATTCATTGTCCAACTCCGGTTCCATGGGTTCGTTCTCCCCTTGATTTTTCCGATCCTCGGAATTGGATCCAACAACATCCTGCTCATCTTCCCAAATGATTTCAGTATCCTGCCGATTACTATCTCCCCGGTTTCTTATAAGGTTCAATGCCCCTGCGGGCACGATC
The DNA here is from genome assembly GCA_007134725.1 of Clostridiales bacterium. GTDB lineage: Bacteria > Bacillota > Clostridia > Peptostreptococcales > T1SED10-28 > Isachenkonia. Next base: position 4,543 of record SLKF01000233.1, read on the forward strand.
ATGAAAATCAACACCGCAAGGCCCAGAACCAACAACTTATTTTTCATAGAATCTCCTCCGTTTTCCCTTATAACCCTTTAGACGAACCATGCCCTTCATAGTTCCCGGAATTTCTGAATTTTTATGTTTATATCCTTTGTATGATGTTTTCAGTCCTTTTAATTGATTATACAGTCGTTCTTATAATTAGGCACTCCTTCTTATTTTTCTTTTTGCAATATCTATATATTACCCATTATTCATATCCTTAAAAGGAAATGTTGGAATTTAAGCCTTAGGCCTCAGGGGGATTAACTTGCCCTGGGCCTTCTGCGTCTTTATGTCTGATGATTAAGCCCTCGGAACAATGGGTATGAATAATTTCAAGGTATTACCATAGAATAATACATATTTAAAGTTACGTCAACCATTTTATTTTTTGCAATTAATCCCTATATTCATTGAAATATAGAGGTTTTCGCTGTTTTCCATCGGAAGCCACGCCAAAAATCAGTACCAAGTCCTAGAAGGAGGTTAAATGATGAAAAAAGAAGTTGTTATTATCGGAGGCGTGGCCGCAGGCATGAGCTGTGCGGCAAAACTTCAGCGGGAAAGCAAGGATATCAATATCACGGTATACGAGAAGGGGGAATACATCTCCTACGGAGCCTGTGGTCTGCCCTATTATATCGGAGATTTGATTAAAGATCCGGAAAAACTGGTGGTTCGAAGCCCCGGAGACTTTAAGGAAAAGGGAATCGATGTCGAAATTTTCCATGAAGTCCTGGAGGTTCATCCTTCAAAAAAAACC
>SLKF01000071.1 GCA_007134725.1 Clostridiales bacterium
CAGCAAATATAAATAAATCATTAAATAAAGAAAAAAGAATCATCGATGCAAATATAAATTTTGCTTCGGAAAAAGCTCAGGTGGAATATGATCCAAAGGAAATATCTCTGGATACCATCAGAAAGGTCATTGAAAAAACCGGCTATGAAGTTTTGGATATGCCCCGGGAGAATAAGATACAGAAAAAAACCGTGAGGGTGGACGGAATGAGTTGTACCGCCTGCGCAAAAAGAATTGAAACCGTTCTTGGAAAGCAGGAAGGGGTCCAAAGTATCAATGTCAATTTCGCCGCGGAGAAAATGAATATCGAATACCAGGAAGATCAGATCAGCTTTAAAACCCTAGAGGAAAAGATCCAAAAGATGGGCTTTGATTTTGTAGTGGAAGAGGATCAGCCGGATGAAGAAATAGACCGGGATGAAGTAAAGGTCCAAAAAGCACAGAAAAAGATGATGTACTCCGCATTAATCAGTGGTACCGTAATGGCATTGATGGTGGTTCATATGTTTATTGTAGCAATCCCGGGATATTTCTATATCACCGCAGTGTTAGCCTTTCCCAATATTTTCATTTTAGGAAAACCTGTGCATAAGGGTAGTTTAAATGCCCTGAGAAATAAAAGTCCCAATATGGACGTATTGGTTTCTCTTGGTTCCGTACCGCCCTATATCGTAGGGTTAGCGGCGATTGTGCTTCCCATTCAAACCTTTATTGAGATGGCAACCACTATCATGACTTTCCATCTGATCGGAAAATACTTGGAAATTCGGGCCAAGGGCCGGGCTTCCCAGGCTATTAAAAAACTCCTTCAAATGGGAGCGAAGACCGCAAAAGTCTTAAAAGACGGGGAAGAAATTGAAGTTCCGGTAAAAGAATTACAGGAAGGTGACGTGATGATTATTCGTCCCGGGGATAAAATTCCCACCGACGGATTGATCATTGAAGGGAAGAGTACCGTGGATGAATCTATGGCCACGGGAGAATCCATGCCGGTAAAACGGGAAAAAGGGGACGAAGTCATTGGTGCCACCATTAATAAACAGGGAATGTTTAAGGCGAAGGTGACAAAAGTCGGGAAGGACACCTTCTTGTCTCAGGTAATAAAAATGGTGGAAGAAGCCCAGGGATCCAAGGTGCCGATTCAGGAATTTGCTGACCGGATTACCAGCTATTTTGTTCCGGTAATTATTGTAGTGGCCCTTGGAACCTTCATATCCTTTAATGTATTTCCCGAGTTTCATTTATCCATTGTTCAGTGGGGAGCCCAATATTTACCCTGGGTAAATCCGGACTTAACCCCGCTAACATTATCCTTTATTACCGCAACAGCAGTTTTTGTTATCGCCTGCCCTTGTGCCTTGGGACTGGGAACGCCTACAGCCCTAATGGTCGGCAGCGGTATGGGAGCGGAAAAAGGAATTTTGATCCGTAACGGAGAAGCGGTACAGACCTTTAAAGATGTAGATCTGATCGCTTTTGACAAAACCGGTACCATCACTAAGGGGAAGCCGGAAGTGACGGATATCATTGCTTCAAAGGGTTTTGAAGATAAAGACGTAATCTACTTTGCCGCTACGTTGGAAAAAGCTTCGGAGCATCCTCTGGGCCACGCCATCATAGAACGGGCAAAGGATCACAGTATTTCTCTTGGAGACGTACAGGAATTTGAAGCCATTACCGGTCGCGGCGTGGAAGGCACCGTTGAGGGTGAGTGGATTTACGTCGGGAACCGGAAATACATGGAAGAAAAAGGCATTGCCTTTGAAGGGGTGGAAGATAAACTGATCACCCTGGAAGAAGAAGCCAAAACCGCCATGCTGATTGCTAAGGGGAAAGAGCTGCTCGGAGTGATTGCGGTAGCGGACCCCATTAAAGAAGATTCTCATAAGGCCATTCAAAAGCTGGAGTCCATGGGAATTAAAACCGCGATGATTACCGGAGATAATCAGCGAACCGCCAAGGCTATCGGTAAAAAAGTGGGAATTTCCCACGTAATTTCCGAAGTGCTTCCCGACGGAAAAGTCGATGAAGTGAAACGGTTACAAAAAGAATACAAAATTGTGGCCATGGTGGGAGATGGAATCAACGATGCGCCCGCTTTAAAACAGGCGAATATCGGGATTGCCATCGGAACCGGTACCGATGTGGCTATTGAAGCCGCAGATGTTACCTTGGTTCGGGGAGAGCTCAGCAGTATTATTACCGCAGTGAATTTATCAAGACTGACCTTTCGGAAGATTAAAGAGAATTACTTCTGGGCCTGGTTCTATAACGCCGTAGCGATTCCCATCGCAATTATGGGATTGCTTCACCCCATGATTGGAGCCGCAGCCATGTCCCTTAGTTCATTAAACGTGGTCTACAACTCCCTAAGAATGAAACGAAAAAACATTGAACCGGAGTTTTAAAACAAGGGAAAGCTAAAAGCAAAAACCTTACATCCTTATAAGACAGGATGTAAGGTTTTTTTTATGAAGTTATAAGAAAACAAAGATATATTTTTACTTATGGTATAAATTTTCCGATATGTTATAATTATTTTTTATCTAAAAATGGAATAAAATTGATTTAAATAGAATCGATAAATGTCAATAACATAAGGAGGGATAGATTATGCCGAAATCTATGAGCTATATCAAAGGATATATGGGAAAGTGGCTGACGTTTGCAACTATTATCGGAATTGCAGGAGGGTTGTCGGCACTGGCCTTAAATACGGCCATTATCTGGATTTCAGAAATTGGTGGACAGGTTCCAATATTTTTAGCACCGATAATCGGAGGAGTACTGGTTATGTTGATCTTTCAGATCGATGATCAAATCCTGGGATCGGGAACCAATAAATATATTCTCAGTGTAAACTTATATCAAGGAAAACTTCGGAGTAGAACCTGGGTATCCAAGCTCTTGGCCTCGGCGGCAACCATCGGATTTCGCGGCAGTGGCGGGGTGGAAGGTCCCATGCTTCTAATGGGAGGGAGCATAGCCAATACTCTTACCAAGCTGCCCTATATAAATCGATGGATTGATAAGGAAGACCATCGTATTCTGACGGTCTGCGGTGCAGCCGGAGCGATTGGAGCGATTTTTCGCTCCCCATTAGGTGGAGGCATCTTTGCAGCGGAGTTGCTCTATCGAACATCGCTTCATTATCATGATATGTTTCCCGCAATTCTTTCATCCACCATGGGTTTTGTTATTTACAGCACTTTAGGCAATACGGAACCGATTTTTTCCATTCCTGCCTATATTCCCAATCCTTCCAACATTTTATATTTTGTTCTGGCGGGGGTGTTAGCCGGGTATGTCTCGCTGATTTTTAAAATGGTTTTTCACAGTATTGAAAAATTAGGGAATCTATTAGGGGCAATAGTTGCTAGAAAGTACCTTCCTATTTTGGGAGGGATGCTAACCGGTATGTTTTTGATCTTCTTTCCGGAAGCAGGAGGAACAGGCTCCAGTTTTATTCAAGAGTTAATCGACGGCTCCTTTGCAACGCAATTTCTGATTTTGTTACTGGGGGCAAAAATCTTGGCAACGGCTTTTACGGTTGGTCTTGGAGGCAGCGCCGGCCTCGTTATTCCCGCCCTATTTATTGGAGCCGTAACCGGTGGAATTCTCGGGAATTTTTTTGCGGTAGAAGGCTCGGGACTGGCCTCCTCCTTGGTAATATCGGGAATGGCCGCAAGTTTGGCAAGTATTGCCAACGTTCCCATAGCCGCATCGGTTATGTTGATTGAAATGGTTGGTTTTCAAGTAGGGGTTCCTGCGGTCATCGGCAGTGTGCTGGGATACATTGTAGGGCAGAGAAAAATTGTTTACGGAACCATGCGAAGTCAGGATCCGGATTTCCGTCCCGGAAAGGATTTTCGTAAAACCGACCGTTATTTTGAATAAAACCCCATAATAGAGTAAAGTGGGTCTTATGGGAGAAAAACTTGGTACTTTAATCATCTTTTGGGTAATATTTAAGCAATACCTTATGCTTAACTTACTAGGATGAATAGGATCGATCAAAAATTATCGATCGGATCAAGTATTATCTGGATAATAAAAAAGAATGTAAAGCAAGGAGGAGGATGGAGTGATCTTTGGTGAAAACGCAACCTATTGGATTGCTTACTTTATAATTTACAGTTTTCTAGGATGGCTCGTGGAAGTCCTTCATGCTTATAAAAGAAGCGGAGGATGGGTTAACCGAGGGTTTATTAAAGGACCCTTCTGTCCGATTTACGGTTTTGGCGGCTTATTGCTTTTAGTCGTATTATCTCCGATTAGGGAAAATTGGTTCAGTCTGTTTTTGGGAGCGGTTCTTTTAATTACTTTGTTGGAATTTGTCACGGGTTTGGTTCTGGAAACCCTGTTCGGTGCAAAGTGGTGGGATTATCAGGATATGAAATTCCATATTAAAGGATATGTTTGTCCAAGATATTCCCTTCTTTTCGGGGTGTTGGCCGTGGTGACCATAAAAGGAATTCATCCCTTTGTGGAAACCGCCGTTGAAGGAACACCGTTACTGTATTTACAGACCGCAAGTTTAATTCTCCTTACTTATTTAGTGGTGGACTTTATTCAGACTGTCCTGGAGATCATCGGAATGAATCAAATGCTTCGGGAACTTCAGCAAAAAATCGAAGAGTTACGGCAACTGGAAATTCGGGAAACCCTATTGAAGGAGCGAAAAGAAAAACTGGGGCAAATGGAAAAGCAGGTAGAAGAAGTGGAAGTACGACTGAATATGATCAAAGAGCACTTCAAAGAGCTGAAAATAGAATATGAAGCCATGCTGAGAGCCGGATTGGCTCGTTATCGGCGAATTTTAAAAGCCTTTCCGAAGTTTCAGTCAAAACGTTTTCAAAAGGGATATAAGAAACTAAAGGAACGGTTTCGGAGTCTTAAGAATTGATAATCAATAAGGGAGATATAAAAAAAGTGTAGTCGGGATTATCCGACTACACTTTTTTGCATTAGGCCTCCATAGGCAGGATGTAAAAATACATCAGGAAAAAGTGGAAAAGACTGCCCAGCATTACAAAAATATGAAAGATTTCATGGAATCCGAAATGCTCCGTGGTGATATTCGGTCGTTTTAAACCATAGATGATCGCTCCCACGCTGTAAAAAAGACCTCCAAGAAAGAGGTAAACAAAGCCACCAAAGGATAGAGCCTGATAAATCGGTAGAATAGCCACAACCACCAACCAGCCCATAAGCAAATAGATTCCCGTGGAGAACCATCGGGGTGCGTTAATCCAAAAGGCTTTGAGGAAAATGCCTCCCAGGGCAAAGGTCCAGATGCCCAACAACATCCCTG
>SLKF01000140.1 GCA_007134725.1 Clostridiales bacterium
AGAGGGATGAAGAAGATCCGGGTATGGTTCCGGGAAAATGGAAAAACCCCTCTTCCGAAAAGGATTCTTTTTCGAATAGCGTTCCCTCAAAGTATGCTTTAGATTCACAATATCCAATTAGCTATCATAACTCGGCTTCAACTAATCGAAGTTTAGAGACGAGACTCTATGAAAAACTTCAAAAAGATCAAAAAAACACCGAAGAGGAAATAGAGGAGCTGCAAGAAACCATGCTCTCCGCTAAGGAAGATCATCTTCCCTTTAGTGTAGACCCAATGCAGGGATTTAATATCCTCGGACAGGCCTTTCAGTCCTACATTTTGTTTGAATCACAAAACAGTTTATTCTTAGTGGATCAGCATGCAGCCCATGAACGGATTCTATTTGATCAACTTTACGAAGATATGAAAGAAAACCGTATTATTCGGCAACGGTTACTAAAACCGGAATCTCTTCGGCTTAGCCCCGAGGATTACGCTCATTTTCAAGATCATCAGAAAGTCTTTGACGAAGCCGGTTTTACCATTGAAAGCTTTGGCAAAGATACATTAATCATCCGCGAAGTCCCCTTAGCCTTAGGCCGACCGAAAGACAGTTCTTTTATTATGGAAATACTTGACGGCATTCGCGGTAAAGATTTTAAGGAAGATGAAAAAGCTTTGGTCATTCAAAAAGCCTGTAAAAGTGCAATAAAAGGCAATAAAAATTACTCATTATTGGAAATCAAAGAACTGCTACACAAACTTCAAAAAATCACCCCACCCCTTCATTGTCCCCATGGAAGGCCTATTTTACTGAAAGTGGAAGAAAGAGATTTAGCAAAATTTTTCAAAAGAATAACTTAGTCAGGAGTTGAATTTCTTGGACAATCAAGTGATTTTCATTGTCGGCCCAACAGCCGTGGGTAAAACTAAATTAACCGTGGAACTTGCAAAAATATTGGATGGAGAAGTGGTATACGCAGACTCCATGCAAATATATAAAGAAATGAATATTGGTACGGCGAAACCAAGTAAAGAAGAGCAGGGAGGCGTTCCCCATTATTTGATTGATGAAGTTTTTCCCGATGAAGATTTTTCCGTTGCGGAATTTGAGTGCCGAGCAAAAGAGCATATTCAAGATATTCTAAAACGTGGGAAGGTTCCCATTGTTAGTGGAGGTACAGGGCTTTATGTTAATGCTCTTTTATATAATATGGACTTTGGCAATGCCGTCTCTAACGAAGAACTTCGACGTACCCTCGAAGAAGAGAGTAATACCTATGGTAAGGAATATGTTTATCAGAAACTGCAAAAGATTGACCCTAAGGCGGCAATAAAGATCCATCCCAATAATTTAATCAAAGTGATACGGGCATTAGAAATTAACCAAGAAACCGGAGAAAACCTGGGAGACTTTAAAGAAGACTTGAAGCCTACTTCCGACTTTCAGCCGATTTTAATCGGTCTTAATCGGAAACGTAAAGATTTATATGAGCGGATCAATTATCGGGTGGATTTAATGATTGAAGAGGGATTAGTTAATGAGGTGGAAAGTCTCTTGACAATGGGCTATTCTCAAGATTTGAAAGCTTTTAAAGGCCTAGGATATAAAGAGATTATACGGTATCTAAATGAAGAAAACACCCTGCTTGATGCGGTCCGAATTCTTAAGAAGAATACGAGAAGGTATGCCAAGAGACAAATTACCTGGTTTAAAAGATATGATTTTATTAAATGGTTCTTAGTAGACCGCTATGACAATGAAGAGACCCTTCTCAAAGAGGTCCTGGACTATATTGAACGTGAACATTAGGGGGATTAAATTATGACTGATATAAAAGAACTGTTATTAACCGAATATAAAATCTCTCATGATACTTTCCACCTAGGAGAGTCTGTGGAAAGAAAACTGAAAAATGCCTTTGAACAAATCGAGAAAACTAAGGAATATAATTTCTATAAAGTGCTTTTGGCAATGAAAAAAATCGGTCTGAGTGATCAACACTTTAACTGGACAACCGGATATGGATATAGTGACTTAGGGAGAGAGAAAATAGATACCTTGTATGCAGAGGTATTTCGTACAGAGGATGCCATTGTACGCTCAAGTTTTGCAAACGGTACTCATGTACTAGGTCTTTGTTTAAAGAGCCTGTTGCAGCCAGGAGACGGCCTCATATCCGTAACAGGAAAGCCCTATGACACCCTGGACGAATTAATTGGAATCAAAGGGGATTATCAAAACAGTTTAATGAAACGGGAAATTGATTATCAGGAAATTCCATTCACAAATAGAGGAACCTTGGATTTTCAAGGTATTACAAAAGCTTTACACAATAGTCCACAAGCGAAGATGATCTATATTCAACGTTCTACAGGATATCATTACCGAAAAGCCCTGACCATTGAAAACATCCAAGCTGTCGTTACTCTTGTCAAATCCATTAAACCGGATATTATCTGCATGGTGGATAATTGTTACGGAGAGTTTTTAGAAATTAAAGAACCCAGTGAAGTGGGCGTGGATGTACTCGCGGGGTCTTTAATTAAGAACCCTGGGGGAGGCATTGTCTTATCCGGTGGTTATATCGCGGGAAAGGAAATCTTGATTAAACAGATTGCCCGGGAGCATACCCTGCCGGGCATTGAGCGGGAATGCGGATTAACCTTCGGACAATCCCGTTCACTGTTTCAAGGATTATTTCTAGCTCCAAATATCGTATCTCAAGCGATTAAATCCGCAGTGTTTTGTGGAGCCTTATTTCAAGAAGCCGGTTATGAGGTAAAACCAGAACCTTTGGAAATGCGCAGTGACATTATTCAATCTATACACTTAGGATCTAAAGAAAAAGTACTGGCCTTTTGTGAAGCCATTCAGACAGTAGCTCCTGTGGACGCTTTTGTAAAACCGGAGCCTTGGGACATGCCGGGGTACAGTCATAAAATTATTATGGCGGCGGGAACTTTCATTCAAGGTTCTTCCATAGAACTTAGTGCCGATGCTCCAATTAAAGAGCCTTACATCGTCTATTTCCAAGGAGGACTGGACTATGCCCATGGTAAGATCGGTGCTTTAAAGGCGCTGGAAAACCTTAAACAATTATAAAAACTCCTCATAGAATTCTTATGATTAATATCAAAGAAATCTATGAGGAGTTCATTATTTTAGCAAGTATTTATTCACGGCCTATACGTTTTCATTTTAAAAGTATTAACGTCTATACCATTATACCATTTTTCGATACACGCCAACAACCCGACCAAGTATAGAAGCATCCGAGGTATAAATCGGATCCATGGATTTGTTCTCCGGTTGCAGACGAATTTGCGTTTTCTCTTTATAAAAACGTTTTACCGTAGCCTCATCATCCATCAATGCTACAACAATATCTCCATTATTTGCTGTACTTTGTTGGCTAACAACGATAAAGTCTCCGTCAAAGATTCCTGCATCAATCATACTGTCTCCTTTGATTTTCAAAATGAAAATTTCATGATTTTTCGAGTCTACAAAATCCACAGGGAGAGGGAAGGTATCTTCAATGTTTTCAACTGCCAATATCGGTTCCCCTGCAGTAACTTTTCCGATAATGGGTACATTAATAATTTCCTTTTGGAGCTTAAAGTCCTGATTAGAATCCGAGTGAAGTATCTCAATAGCTCTAGGCTTCGTAGGATCTTTACGTATGTATCCTTTTTCTTCAAGCTTGGCTAAATGACCATGGACCGTAGACGTGGATTTTAACTCCACCGCATGACAGATTTCTCGAACCGAAGGTGGATACCCTTTATTTTGAAGTTGATACTTCAGGTAATTCAAAATTTTAACTTGACTTGAACTCAAATCTTCATACATAATATTTAGCTCCTTTATATAGTATTTTACAATATTATATCATAAATCGAAACACCATTCAAACATTAGTTCTGTTTTGTCGTGTCTTTATTTTAAGACTTTATTAGTCATTATTTCCATCTGGATTTTCATCCGGTTCATCGGTCCATTCAAAGTTTGAAATAATTTCTTTTTTAACATTTTTGCGATGGGCCGCATATAACTGTGTGGTCGTAATGTTATCATGATCTAAAAGATTTTGTACATCGTATACGGAAAAACCCTTGGCAATTAAAGATGTGGCCGCTGTGGCACGGAGTTTGTGGGGACTGTATCCTTTCTTTGCGTCGGTTTTTAAAATCAATGCGGTATACTTTTTAATTAAATTCCGAATACTTCGTACGGTCATCCGCTTTTTCTGTAGGGATAGAAAAAGAGCATCACTGTGATCCGGTTCCAATTCCATGCTTTTGGGACGTTCCAATTGAATGTATTCATCAATCACGGTTTTGGTGGAATAATTAAGAGGCATTTCCACTTCTTTTCCCCGTTTTCGATAGATTTTAAACTCCATGCGACTAAAACTAAATGAAGATAGATTTAACTGCTGCAACTCACTGATCCGAAGACCATAAGTTATAAAAAGCATGATGATGGCTTTATCACGAAACTTGGTTTTCTCCCAATAAGCTTTTTCTTTCTTCGTAAATAAATGCCCGGTGTTCACCAATTGCAAAAGTTCTTCAACTTCAGGTATTTCCAATCGTTTGATGGCATCCGGTTGGGGTTTAGGGAGTTTGATGGGGTTAAAACCGTCCGTAATATTTTTTTCGACCAAATCTTCTCGGTATAAGAACTTAAACAACACGGAAAGTGAGGACTTTTTCCGTGAAAGAGATCGATTTTGATTCTCTACGATTTTTTTTGAGGATTCTTCATCAACAACGTAGTGGGTGCAGTAATCTCCAAGATATCGATTAATATCTTTTGCGGTTATAGCCTGAATGTCCGATAGGGGAATATTTAAGACCAGGGAAGCCTGAACAAGTTTAGTATGATCCACAAGATAACGAAAGAAAAATAGGACGTCTTCAAGATATGCTTGCCGCGTAGTAAGAGCTACAGAACTTTTTAAGTATAGAAAAAAATCTTCCAGGTATTCAGGGAGTTGTTCCTCAATAGATTTGCAGTGTTGGATGATATTATGTTCTTGAAGTAAAAGATTTTGTGGTTTGTTGGATTTACCATAAGTAAAATTTTGATCCTTAGGTGAACTCATAAATATCCTCTCCTTTTGATTCCGTATTATCTATTCCCAAAATATACATTTAAGGAATAGTTATAAGTAGAATTATAGCCCACTTTGTTTAATTTGTCTACCCCTTCTGATGAATATTTTTAAGTTTACCCAACTGCTTATCATCTATTGTCAATGATTATAGGTATTCCTTTTATAAATTTCTGTATTTATTAGTCATTTCTTATTAATTATTATG
>SLKF01000264.1 GCA_007134725.1 Clostridiales bacterium
AAAGATGTTCACAAGATTCAAATTGAACTGATCGAAGGACACGATGACACGGGACCCTACGGAGCAAAATCCATTGGGGAGGTAGTCATTAACACCGTGCCACCGGCTATTATGGAAGCCATCTATCAGGCCGTGGGGGTAAGAATTCGCACTCTGCCCGCCACTCCGGAGAAAGTATGGAAGGCCATGAATAGGAAAGCATAAATTTCTTTCATCAAAATAGATGGACGTTGGATTTCTCCGGAAATCCAGCGTTTTTTTGTGTTTGTCTTTTTACTAAATAGACAGCTGACTAGCCTTTGGGTTCAGATGGCCTATTTGATAAATTAATAACAAATTGGTATCTAATTGAAAATTTCAATTTTAATTATTCCTACAAAACTTTTATACTTAAGAAGGAATGAATTCAATATAATAATAGGAGTGAAGCTGATGAGACCGGAAATGATGAAACAGGTGGAAGAACTGCGAGGAGTCAACGCGGTTAAAGTTAAGGAAGCGAAAGAAAAGGGGCAAAAGGTAGTGGGAACCTACTGCATTTTTTCTCCCCATGAGATTGCTATGGCCGCAGGAGCCATCCCGGTGACCCTTTGTGGAACCAAGGAAGAGCCTATTGCAGTAGCGGAAGAAAAGTTGCCGAGAAATCTTTGCCCACTGATTAAATCCAGCTATGGATTTGCAGTGACCGACACCTGTCCCTACTTCTATTTTTCTGATGTCCTTCTTGCAGAGACTACCTGTGACGGAAAGAAGAAAATGTATGAGTTAATGGGAGAGATCAAACCCATGCATGTGATGAATCTTCCCCAACAGAGCGAAGGAAAAGAAAACCTGGAATACTGGAAGAATGAAATGATGAAATTTAAAGGATTTTTAGAAGATTCTTTTGAGACGAAAATTACGGAAGATAAGTTAAAAGCGGCGATCAAACTGGGGAATCGTGAGCGAAAAGTCATGAAGGACCTTCATGAGTTAAATCGGGTAAAACCGGCCCCCCTATCGGGAAAGGATATGATGATGGCCCAATGGTTAAAAGGCTTTAATGTAGATAAGGAAGCAGGAATTAGCATCATTGAAGATTTGATTGATGAAACCCAGGGCATGGTTGATCGGGGAGAGTCTCCCTTTACAAAGGATACGCCTAGAATTTTACTTACCGGGGTACCCATTGGAGCGGGATCTGAAAAGGTACTGGATATTTTAGAAGAAAGCGGGGCAAGTGTAGTAGCCCTGGAGAACTGTACCGGATACAAAGGTCTGGACCGCATGATTGATGAAGACCAAGAGCCCATTACCGCCATTGCAGAAAAATATTTATCCACACCCTGTTCCTGCATGACGCCAAACAACGGAAGGATTGACTTGTTACAGCGTTTAGCCAAGGATTATCAGGTGGATGGTGTGGTGGATTTAACCTGGCAGGCCTGTCATACCTACAACATTGAATCCTACAATGTAGGGAAATTTGTGAAAGAAGAATTGAATCTTCCCTTTACCCAAATTGAAACCGATTACTCGGATTCCGATCGGGGACAAATCAAAGTGCGGGTGGAAGCCTTCTTGGAGCAAATACAAGGATGATAAAAAAGCATCTGAGAGAAGAACAGAATTGAGGAAATCAGAAATTAAGGATGTGGGAGAATGCTCACGATAGGAATTGACATTGGGTCCGTGGCCACGAAGGCGGTCATGATGGAAAATGGAAAGAAAATAATCACAAAGCATATTACACCCACGGGATGGAGTCCAAAGGAAAGTGGGGAGAGAGTGTACCGGGAAGTATTAGAAAAAAACGGGTTAGAGAAATCCCGGGTAAATAAGGTCATTGGCACCGGCTATGGGCGAATTGCCTTGGATTTTGCGGATAAAATCGTCACGGAGATTACTTGTCATGGAAAAGGAGCACACTTTTTGCATCCCAATACGGAAACCATCATCGACATCGGAGGCCAGGACAGTAAGGTTATTCGCATCAATAAGGAAGGGCAAGTACTGGATTTTTTGATGAATGATAAATGCGCTGCGGGGACGGGGAAGTTTTTAGAAGTGATGTCGAATGCCTTAGAAGTCGATATCTCTCAGCTTTCCGCTCTTGCTGATCGAAAAAACGGAAGAAAAATCAATAGTATGTGTACCGTATTTGCTGAATCGGAAGTGATCAGTCTTATGGCAGAGGGTGCCGGCAAAGGAGAAATCGCCCGGGGACTGTTGGAATCCACGGCAAATAAAGTTATGGTTCTTGGAGGACGAATCGGGTTAGTAGGAGAAGTCTTTTTCTCCGGAGGGGTGTCAAAAATTCCTTTACTAAGAGCCATCATGGATGAAAAAATGAATAATCCATTGATTCACTCCCAGGATTCCCAATATATTGGTGCCATCGGTGCGGCAATCGTTGGTGCTAAGAAGCGATAGGGAATTTACAAAGAATTTCTCAAAATACTCATTGATTATCAAGATCTAAGATTCAAAAGTCACTTGAATAGAAGGGCCTCACAAAATTGGATTTCCATTCTAAGACGGTGAGGCTTATTCCATGAGTGGCTTTTTTGAGTTAAGGTCGTTTTCGATAGGAGTCCCTGTGTATATGTGTAAGGAATGTGCATAAGAAGTGGGATTTTTCTGATGGAAACAACATAATTATCCACAGGAAAGAAAAAATTGCTTTTTTTTCCTTTCCAGGGGTATAAGTAAAAAAATCAACCATGGGAAGGAAGGGTTATAAAATGAATACCCAGGAATTTTTGACGCAAATATCAGCGACGCCTAAGGAAAAGGAAATATTAGAAATCATGTCTTCCTCCAGTCCCTTAAAAAAACTGGAAGGACTGTATGATAATCCTTTGGACTTACTGCGCTCTACATATCTGGAAAATCCATACCTTCGAAATCTTCTTCTACAGGACTTTTCTAAGGACCATTTTTCCTTCCGAGCCTATCTAAAAGCAATAAAGGGACTCGATCCAAAGGATCCGAAAGCATTATCCATACTATCCTTTATGATGGCCTTATCCATTGAAGTCGAGGAACCTTTGTTGAAAAGAAGTGTTTTGTACCCATTCCGTAACGATTTCGTCGAAAATACCGAAGAGAGTTTTGGACTCTACTGCTATCTGCTTTATTTTTCTTTTCCCTTTGAGGACTATCCGGTTTTGAAATCTTACGATAGTTATACTAAGCAGATCCTGGAGGCTTCACCCTTAGAACACTTTCCGGAGCAGTTCTCCTTGATGCAGTTTTTATTTCAAGGAAACCCCTTGCAAATCGGAAAAGGAAACAGCGGTGGACTCACTACCTTTTTATTGCAGCTGGGAAAGGCCTTAACCCATTCCATGGAAATCAGTCAGGTATTTACTCTGTCCTTAAAAGATATTTCCAGAGAAGAAAGTTCCTATCAGTTGCTACAAACCCTGGAGCCCAACCATTTTTCCATATCCATTCCCTTTCATCTGGGAGATGACCCGAATTTTATCAACAACCACAGTTTTTTAAAAGCCATGGTATCCCTGGTCTTAGAAAAACTGCAGCTTAATCCAAACATCTACCATGTTCGGTACTTAAATGATGCATCCCTGGCCATGGCTAAGCTGGGTAGGGAAAAGAAGCGTTCCGTGGTACTGACCCTTACCCCGGATCCTCATCGATCCATGGCCCGGGAAGATAACCTAAGAGTCATTGGTCATCAGTATCAAGAGGGAATCGAAAAAATGCATAAAATCGAAGTGGGGAAAAAACTTCTGCAAAGGGCCCAGGGCATTATCGGCATCGGTGGAGAGAGCGCTAAAGAAAGGCTGCTGCATTACTATCCGGAGTTAAGCTTGCTGCCTCGCAACAAACCCTTTCAAATGATCAGCGAAGGCATTGATATACATTTACCCACTAACCAGAGGATCGATATTCAAAAGGTCCTCACCTCTTCAAATCATCGGGAGGCAATTGATGCAAACAACCTGTCAAAACCCTATATCTTAAATGTAGGAAGGCTGCATCCCTTAAAAGGTCAGCAAAGGCTCTTACAAGCCTTTCACCGTTCCGGAGCCTACAAGAAATACAATTTAGTGATTATCGGAGGCAATTTTGAGAGTCCCAATGAAGCCGAATCAAGTTTTTTAACCTTTGAAAGAGAATATCTGGATGCCCATGGGGAACTTAAGGGAAATTACTTGCATATCCCGGGGATTCCTAATACCACGGTTCGTTTAATCGAACGAAAAATCAATGAAATGGAAAATCCTCGATTTCCAAATATCTATTTTTGCTCCAGTGACAAAGAGGAATTCGGCATTGCCATTCTTGAAGCCATGGTGGAAGGGTTAATCGCCGTGGGTCCTAAAGCCGGCGGGGTATCCACCTATATACAAGATGGAGAAAATGGGTTCTTGGGAGAGACTGAAAATGTCCAGGGCATTGAAAAAAGCCTTCAGGAAGTCATGGATTATTTTGAGAGGAATCCTAAAAAAATTCCGAAAATGAAAGAGAAGAGTCAAAAAACCATCGAAGAAAGTTATTCTATGGAGGCCATATCTTCAAAATTTGCAGCATTCTATCGGGAGGTTTTATATTATGCAGCACCCTGGTAAAAAAATAGTTATTCTAAGTCCTCCTTTTTATTCCCATTTCCAACCCTTAAAGACCCTGGGGAAAGCCTTGAAAACCCTGGGAGCCCAGGTAAGGATTGCCTGCAGCCAAGGGTTTCAACAGGAAATTGAAGAGGCAGGACTGGAGTTTTACCCCTTGAATATCAACAAAAACCAAAATACGGGCATTGCAAAGAACACACTGCAGGATCAGGAAGAAAAAAAGCGCTTGGAGGAATTTTTTCAAGCAACTTACCAAGGGCCGGTGAAAACCTTAATCACCCAGGCGGATCATCGAATTCGAGATATGTTTTCCAATCCGGAGGAGCTGATTTATGGAATTCAGCAGTTAAACCAAGAGCAGCAGCCGGATTTGGTTATTGTAGATCAACTGTCCTACGGTGCCACCCTGGCCTTGCTGGGACTGGAAATCCCCTTTATCACCTTTTGCCCTCCCCATCCCAAAACCATACAGTCAAAAGAAGGAAATAAGGGATTGACGGAGTTTTGGCCAAGAGCCCTAGAGCCCTCGGAAAGTGAGAAAAGGGAGCTTAAGAAAAAGAAAAAAGAGCTAAACGAAAGTTTTTCCCAGGCTTTCAAAGAAGTTTTCAACACCCATTTTCAAAGAAAAATAGGGGACACAGATTTTTTGAACAATCCTTTTTCCTTAACCTCTCCCCTGGGTGTGTTTTTTAATTACCCGGAGTTTTCCAATCGATCTTCCAAAGCC
>SLKF01000274.1 GCA_007134725.1 Clostridiales bacterium
ACCAGTTTAATCAGTGACCGGGCTCGTTCCTTTTGTTCCTCCGGACCCTTTTCCAACAAGGACAGCACGTAAGTGATATTCTTTTCGATGGTCAAGTGAGGAAAAAGGCCGATCTGTTGGATCACATAACCGATCTCCCTTCGAAGCTTGATCAGGTCCCAGTCCTGTAAGGACTGATTCTTCACGAAAATTTCCCCTTCATCAAAAGGAATCAAGCCGTTGATCATTTTGAGCAGCGTGGTTTTCCCACAGCCCGAGGGTCCGATCAAGGTAATGAATTCCCCCTCTTCGATGGAAAAACTTAAATTGTCAATCACTCGAACCTGATTGTCGTAGGATTTCGATACGTTGGTAAAAGTTAGTAAGCTCATATTAGATTAATCCTTTCTCCTCAAGAAATTCTCGAGCTACGGCTTCCGGATCTTCATTTTCTTCTTCCACCCGGTAATTCATATCAATCATTTCTTCATCGCTAATACTACCGGCTAAACGATTGAGGATTTCTTCCAGTTCCGGATATTTTTCCAAGGTTTCCATACGAATCACCGTGCCGGCAAAATAAGAGGGAAAGAAAAACTGATCGTCTTCCAGTACTCTAAGATTGTAGGCGCCGAGTAGGCCGTCGGTGGAAAAGGCATTGATTACGTCCACTTCTCCCTGCTCGATGGCTTGATACTTGAGGCCGATGTCCAGCTCTACCTCCCGTTGAAAGTCGAACCCGTACTTTTCCGCCAAGGCGTCGAATCCGTCATCCCGTTCGTAAAAATCATATTCCGCTCCGAAGATGATTTCTCCCGATGCTTCCGCCAGATCCGAATAGGTATGAATACCATATTCTGCTGCAATGTCTTCATCAATGGCCAGGGCGTAAGTATTATTAAATCCGTAAAGTTCCAACCACTTTAGCTCAAATTCTTCTTCGTAAGCGGCTTTGGTTGCATCATATAACTCAATTGGGTCTTCGATTAAGTCTTCATTGAGTACAAACATCCAGGAAGTTCCCGTATACTCGGGATAAATATCAATTTCTCCCGAAAGCATGGCGGGATGAATGTTCGATGTGCCTCCTCCGATACCGAAGTTTCGCTCCACGGGAATATCGGAATGCTCTTCGATTAAAATACTGATCATTTCTGCTATGATGTATTGCTCCGCATGGGGCTTTGAGGCTACCACCACGGGATCTTGGTCATTGCCGCATCCAAGCAGCAATCCTGCACCAAGCAGGGATACCATTAATAACAAAATGATCGATTTTTTGATTGTGGGATTTAGGTAGTTCTTTTTATTTTCCATCGAATTCCTCCTCAAAATTATTTTATTGCTTAACTCTTTACGGTACCAAGCACTTTTTTTCGGGCGATTTTCTCCAAGATGCCCAGGACTAAATCCACGACAATGGCCAGCAGGGCTACCAGCAAACTTCCCGCCACGGTCATTTCCGGAAAACTGGTGGTGATTCCCCGCCATATGGCCACCCCAAGACCACCGGCTCCGATAAAAGAAGCGATGCCTCCTAGGGCAATGGTCATGACCACCATAATACGAAAACCGGCGATGATTACCGGCAGGGCCAGGGGCAGCTGAATACGAAGCAGCAACTGTTTACTGGTTGTCCCCATACCAACCGCCGATTCAATGATTAACTCGTCAATCTCTGATATGGCCACATAGGTGTTTCGAATCATGGGAAGCATACCGTAAACCACTAAGGCAATAAGTGCACTGCGGTTTCCAATTCCGGTGACGGCCACTAAAATTCCAAAGAGGGCGATGCTTGGAATCGTGTAGATAAAATTCACCACACTAAGGACCGGCTCCGCTAATTTTTTGTACTTGGCAATGGTAATGCCGATGGTAATCCCGATGATGGCGATAATTACAATGGCTACAAAAGACAAATAGATGTGCTCCATGGTCAGTCGGATGAAAAATTCCGACCGTTCCCGGTAAAGATTTAATACGTTTTTTAAAAATTCCATAGTCCTGTGGCCACTCCCTATTTTTCCTCTTCTTCTTCAAAGAGTTTTTTATAATCTCCATAGCCCTCTTTTTCCAGATCCTCTACCGGAATAAATCGTAGGGAGGCACTGTTAATGCAGTACCGAAGGCCTCCTTTATCCTTAGGGCCATCGTTAAACACATGCCCCAGATGGCTGTCGGCCCCTTTAGAGCGAACCTCTCTTCGAACCATCCATAGGCTTCGGTCATCCTGTTCCCTAAGCTCCCCTTCTTCTATGGGCTTGGTAAAGCTCGGCCAGCCACAACCGGCATCGTACTGATCCTTGGTAGAAAAAAGAGGGCGTCCGTCCACAACATCTACATAGATTCCCTCTTTTTTATTATCCCAGTAAGCATTTTGAAAGGGGGGTTCCGTTCCACTTTCCTGGGTCACATAATACTGCATCTTATCGAGTTTCTTCCTTAGCTCTTGTTGCGCTTCTTTTTTATCATTTTTATTGTTTGTCATACCTTCTCCTCCTCTTTCCCATCTTTATATAAGCCCGGGTCTCCATTTCTGCATCTTATCTCTAAGAAACTTTCTTGATTTACGTTTCCTACAACAACATATAACCTATTTATACCAAAAAAAAGGAGCTTTATTCATAATTCCTCATAAAAAAGCCCCCGCCTGATGTAGACGAGGGTTTCCTTGTAGTTTATTTATTTTTGGCTTTGCACTTCAACCATCTTATTTACCAGGTAGTCTTCCAAAGAAACGCCGCCGATTTCAATCTTGTTATCCTCATACAGATCCACTTGTATCTTGAAAAAATTAATCAGCAGTTGGTTTTCATGGATAAGATACTCAAATTCATGACCGGGTACGAAAACCACTTCCACCTCTTCATATTTGGGATTTTTCACCTGGGCCTGAACCTTTGGCAAGAGATGATCCGCATTAAGCACTTTAATAGGGGCCAGCATCATGCGGGTAAACTCCATATCTTCCGTCATCCACATATTGCTGTTCCAAAAAACCCGTTCCTTTTTTACATCACTCTTAAAAGGCTCCCGATTGGATATGGCACTGAGTACTTTTCGAAAGGATTCTGCGTTAAACTCCTGGTCATAGGTTTTTTTCATATCCTCATGATTAGCAATTTCATTAAGATACGTTTCCCCGACCTTGTCTTTTTCGCTGGTGGCTTGCCAGTAAAAGAGCATGCTTTCCACGGTATCCATCTTGATTCGTATTCTTTTCATCTATATCACGATCCTTTTTCAATTATTTAATCACTAATATCATATCAATTTGTTTATGATTTGACAATCCATTAAAAGGATTTTCTGTAGGGTTTTATGCTTATTTATTCTATAATTTCAAAATATTTCATTTGCTTCGTGTTCCTAAGTTCGATATAATAAATTCAGTATGTAAAAATAATTTTTCCAAGGAGGATTTAACCATGAATACGAAAGAAATTATGGACGTTGCCTTAGAACTGGCAGGCTTAACCGAAATACCCGAGGACTCCGGTATTATTGTGGAAGGGGAAAACATTAAAAAGGTTGCCATCGGTGTGGATATGGAACTCGCCGAAATGCTGCTTGCAGAAAAACTTGGAGCAGACCTGGTAATTACCCATCACCCCAGTGGAGGAGCCCCAAGAATCAACCTGCATAAAGTCATGGACAACCAGATCAACACCATGACCAAGGCCGGCGTGCCCATTAATAAAGCGCAAAAAGCCTTAGCAGAGAAAAAAGGCCAAGTGGAAAGAGGACTGCATGTCTCCAACTACGACCGTGCGGTATCCGCAGCCAAACTGTTAAAGATGCCATTTATGGGTGTACATACCCCTGCAGATATTCTAGCAGAACGTACGGTGCAGAACCTATTGGATGAGAAATTAAAAGATCAACCCAAAGCTACCTTAAAAGATATCATCGATGCCTTGGAAACCAAGTCTGAATACCAAAAAACCACCGCAAAACCGGTTATTCGTGTGGGCTGTGAAAAAGATTACGCCGGTAAAGTAGTCGTAACCATGGCCGGCGGTACCGGAGGCGGGACCAATGTAATTAAGTCCTACTTTGAAGCAGGGGTTGGCACGCTGGTATGTATGCATATGCCGGAAGATGTGATCAAAGCCGTTAAAGATCAAAACATCGGAAACATTGTTGTGGCAGGACATATGGCCAGTGATTCCGTGGGAATCAACCAGTTTACCGATGCCTTGGAAGCCAAGGGTATTGAAATTATCCGAATGAGCGGTCTGATTGACCCTAAATAAGGCCAAGCATTTACTTACCGTACTCACCATCATGAAATATTCTACAGCCTTCTAAGGATCCTTAGGAGGCTTTTTTCATCCTATCTTTTATCCTATCTTTTTCACTGTATTATGCTATGATATAAGTGAAACGATTTACGGAAAGGGGGACTTAGCATGAAGTCTCGCACGGTTGGTTACATCTCGGTCATGATATCCGGTATGGTCTTTGGAACCATGCCTTTATTGGCAAAAATTATTTTTTCCCAGGGAGGCAACGCCATTAATTTGGTTTTCTGGCGCTTCTTTCTGGCTTTGCCCGTGCTTTTTTATTTAATTCGTCGAAATCCCAAAATCGATTTTCATATTACAAAAAAACAGACCAAGAATCTAATATCTGTTGGGATTTTAGGGTATGCGGCCACAGCCATGACTCTTTTTGTTTCCTATAACTATATCGCTACCGGGGTCGCCACCACCTTGCATTTCGTCTACCCGATTTTAGTGATTATCGCCTCCGGGGTTTTTTATAAGGACCGCCTCACATTCATTAAAGTTTTCAGTGGGATTCTCAGCACCATAGGAATTTATCTTTTATACAGCGGCGAGCTAAGCGGCAGTCTGTTCGGCATATTCATGGCTTTACTATCGGGGATCAGTTATGCTTTTTGTGTACTCTATATTGATAAAAGCGGACTGAAAAACATGCCCTCCTTTAAACTGACTTTTTATCTAAGCCTAATTGCCTCCATCGCCATGTTCTTTTTCGCCGTATTTACCGGGCAGTTCACCCTGCAACTTACCTTACTGGGTTGGGCAGTCACTCTGTTTTTATCCAATTTTGTCACCTTGGGTGCCGTTAATTTATTAAACGTTGGAATTCAACGAATCGGATCCCAAAGTTCGGGGATTCTCAGTACCTTAGAGCCGATCACCTCTATTATTCTTGGGGTACTGATTTTCAGTGAGGTCTTAAACTTCGAGATCCTAATCGGTTGTATCTTGATCCTAACCGCGGTCATCCTCATTGTTAAATACGACCGGGTGATACTTCCCGTTG
>SLKF01000142.1 GCA_007134725.1 Clostridiales bacterium
CGGCATCAGGTCAGGGTCTTGTGCCACGAATATCAGCAAATCATTATATTTGTACTTGGGAAATAACTTGATCCCCAGGCGCGTAACGATTCCCGTGGTACCGGACCACCCTAAAAAGAGGCCGGACAGGTCGGGAAGCGGGGATCGGGAAAACCAGTTTAAAGGATAAACTATTGAAGGAAACCTCTTTGGAAAACAAAACCATTCTTTCGTCCAATTGTTATGCCGCAGAGGAAGAATATATTCTGAAACCCTGGAATGCTATTGTATCGAAACTGATTCCCATACTGAAAAAAGAAAAAATCAACCTGCCAAAACCCTGGAGCAGTATAACCACCAGTGTGTTTCCTCACTTTGTATTAGAAGATGAGAAACCTTCCGATCAATTTTATGGAAAAGGGAAAGTACAGGATCAGTTACTGGAAGAAGCCATCGTGGAAATTTTTCAACGGATACTCCGTACCCGGGAAATATTACTGGTTTTTGAAGATCTTCAGTGGATGGATGAAAAAAGTCTTCGATTGTTGGAAAATTTGCTGGTAAAAATTGACTCCCAAAGGTTGCAATTGATTGGAACCTTAAGAATTGGGGAAAATCGGGATATGAAATTCTTCCTGTCTCAATTAACCAAAGAGAAGCGACTGGAAAAGATTCACCTAAAGCGTTTTAGCAAAGAAGAAACCCTGGAATTTATGAAAAATTATGAACAATACTATGAAGATCCCATGAAGCAGGACTCAGAAAAAAAGAGTTTGGCTAATCCGGGGAGTGTCACAAGAGAAATTTACAAAGAAACCGAAGGGAATCCTTTTTTTATTGTGGAGTACCTCCATGCATTGAAAAATCACGGGGATTTTGGGAGCTTCACCCCTAAAATTGAGGATCTGTTAAAGACCCGATTTAGAAATCTCTCGAAAGAAGAAGAGGAGATTTCCAATATGGCCTCCATCTTTTTTGATAAAGTTCATTTTGAGGGGCTAAAAGCCTTAACCGGATGGGATGAACTGGAACTGATCAATCATTTGGAAGCCCTGTCCAGGGAGGGGATCTTAGAAGAGGATGAGGAGGAAGACCAGATTCAGTACCGCTTCACCCATCAAAAACTTCGGGAGTATTGTTACCTTGGACAAAGCAAAGGGAAGCGTAAGATTCTCCATACCCGGATTGCGGATATTCTGGAAAAACAGTTGAATCAGGGAAATCGGGATCGGCTCTTATACTCTAAACTGATTTATCACTTTTACCGGGCGGGGGAATACGAAAAAACCTTGCAATACAGCATTAAAAACTTGAATCAGCATGTGGATTTTACCCATGAATTGTTTCCCGTATTGGATCAACATACCGGGGAGGATCTCAGTCAATTCAATCTATCCAAAAGACAAATGAATAAAGCCATGAAGGATATCGAGCATTATTTAGTAAAGGCCAAAGAAGTGGATTCCAAGAATCGGGACTTTGCAGAACAGGAGATGTACTTTCACTATATCAAAGGAAGATATTTAATTTGGGAAGGATCTTATACCTCGGGTCTGGATCATATAGAAAAAATGATTGAGGTGGCTTTGGCTCATAAGGATTACCGAAATGCGGTAAAAGGATATAAACAACGGATTTACCACGGCATACAAGTCCATGATATCGAAGCCGTAAGAGCAAACCTTGAAAAAGGGATGAAGCTGTTAAAGACCATTGACTATCCCAAAGAGGAAGCGGTGTTTTATCGTTTGCAGGGCGTATACTATTTAATGACCGGATCCTATGAACAGGCCGATGACACCCTTCGCCACTCTATTCGACTCTTTGGGCAAATGTCAAAATCCAAAGAAAAGTATGTGCTTAATATTGCTGCGGGCTATAATTATTTGGGAGAAGTTCGAAGATCACAAATGAAATTTTTTGAAGGGTTGCGGTATTATGACGAAGCCATTAAAATATGTCGGGATCATAAAATCAGTCGCAGTTTAAACATGTTTTATACCAAAGCGGGGCAAGCGGCTTTTGACGGGGGAGATTTTACCCGAGCCAAGGGCTATTTGAAAGAAGGATTAAGACTGTACGGGAAATATGATGTGGTATGGGGAAGATCCACCGCCGAAGGCTTTATGGCACTGATTTATTTTCGAGAGGGGGATTATCACAAAGCCCAGGATTGTCTAAGCCGAGGGGATAAATACAGTAAAAAAATTCAAAGTCCCTATGAATTGGGCATCATTTATCGAATAAAAAGTGCCATTAAACGGGAAATGATGGAACGCAAACATGTTCCGAAAAGTCTTCAGGATTACCTGCCCCAAAGTCTTTCCTGGTACTGCAGAAAAGGAATCGAAAATCTGGGAAATATCCAAGGGTGTTATGAGATAGATATTTTGCGAAGATTAGACGGGTTAGCGACGGAGGATCGATAGGATTAAAGAAAACACTTAATAAGGAGGCGTATCATGATTAGAATTGACGGGAACACCTTAAATTTACAGCGGTTTATTGACGTAGCAGTCCATGGACAAGAGGTTGTCTTGGCGGAAGAAGCCAAGGGGAAAATTCAAGAATCCAGAGATTTAGTAGAACGATATGTAAATGAAGAACGGGTAGCCTATGGAATTACCACGGGTTTCGGGAAATTCAGCGATGTAGCCATCTCTAAAGAAGAAACCGAAGAACTGCAACGAAATTTGATTATCAGTCATTCCTGCGGGGTAGGCAATCCTTTTTCAGAGGAAGAGGCGCGGGGCATTATGCTGCTTCGGGCAAATGCTCTGGCAAAGGGTTATTCCGGGGTTCGGATAACAACCATAGAAACCCTAATAAAAATGTTGAATAAAAGAGTACACCCCATTATTCCCGAGAAGGGTTCTCTGGGAGCCAGTGGAGACTTAGCACCCTTATCCCATATGGTATTGGTAATGATCGGAGAAGGGGAAGCCATCTATGAAGGAAAAAGAATGACCGGGAAAGAAGCCATGGAAAAAGCCGGTATTGAAACCATTGTTCTCACTGCCAAAGAAGGTCTTGGGCTTATTAACGGAACCCAAGCCATGACTTCCGTTGGAGCCTTAACCCTCCACAAATCCATTGTCCTGGCGAAGATGTCGGATATCTCTTCTGCCTTAACCATTGAAGCTCTTAACGGCATTACCGATGCCTTCGATCCGAAGCTTCATGCCGTAAGACCTCATAAGGGACAGATCAACACCGCAGCAAATCTAATGCGTCTGCTGGATAGCAGCAAACACACTACCCGGCAAGGAGAAATGCGGGTACAGGATGCCTACAGCCTTCGCTGCATCCCTCAGATTCATGGGGCAACGAAAGATACCCTTCGATACGTGCTGGAAAAAGTGGAAATTGAAATGAACTCTGTAACGGATAATCCGGTAATTTTTACGGAAGAAGATCATGTAATTTCCGGTGGAAACTTCCATGGACAGCCTATGGCGCTGACTTTTGATTATCTGGGAATTGCCATGGCGGAAGTGGCCAACGCTTCCGAGCGGCGGATCGAACGATTGGTCAATCCTCAACTTAGCGGACTGCCTGCATTCTTAACAGAAAAAGGCGGACTGCATTCCGGACTGATGATTGCACAGTACTCGGCGGCGGCTCTGGTCTCAGAGAATAAGGTCTTAGCCCATCCCGCCAGCGTGGATTCCATTCCTTCCTCCGCAAATCAGGAGGATCATGTGAGTATGGGTACCATTGCAGCTCGAAAAGCTAGAGATATTGTCTTTAACAGCTCCAGAGTGCTGGGGATTGAGTTGATGGCAGCGGCCCAGGGGATTGAATTCCATGAACATAAAGAATTGGGACTTGGGACAAAACCGGCCTACGAAACCATCCGGGAGGTATTAGCCCCCCTAAAAGAAGATCGAATTCTATACAAAGACATCAATATCGCCTCAGAACTTATCGATAATGAAAAAATCCTGCGAGCGGTGGAAAAATCCGTCGGGGATTTGAGTATATAATAGATTTAAAGACCTATCAGATTCAAGGATGCAACTGAGAAAAAAAGCGCATAGGATACAATTCAATAGATTAAAAAAACTTCCGGAGACCGATCCGGGAGTTTTTTTGTTAAGGGAGGATTTAGTTTTATAGACGTACCGGAGACGCTGTGTTATTATAATATTTAAATAAGCAATAATATTCAAATAAATCATAAGAGGAGTGAGAAGATGTTAACAAATCCCGTTGTAATTTCAGTTATTGTAATGGTGGTATTATCCTTATTAAAACTCAATGTATTACTTGCCTTAATTCTTGCTGCAGTAGTCGGTGGACTGCTGGCAAACATGCCCTTAATGGAAACCATGGAAACCCTGATTGGGGGAATGGGAGGGAATGCAGAGACCGCACTGAATTATATATTGCTGGGAGCATTGGCTGCAGCCATTCATAAAACCGGAGCGGCAACGATTATTACCCAGAAATTATCAAAAAGTATGAAAGGAAGCGGAAAATCTCTGGTATTTATCATTGCTTTTATCAGTATTTTTTCTCAAAACCTAATTCCCGTACACATTGCATTTATACCGATTTTAATTCCCCCATTGATTATGGTGATGAACAAATTGAAAATTGACAGAAGAGCCGTAGCTTCCGCCTTGACCTTTGGACTAAAAGCTCCCTATGTAGCTCTTCCCGTAGGTTTCGGATTGATTTTTCATAATATTATCCGGGACGAGATGGCCGCCAGCGGTTTAGAACTGGTGGAAGGAGAAATTTGGCACGTGATGTGGATTCCGGGTCTGGCCATGGTAGTGGGCCTGTTTATCGCGATTCTGTTTACGTACCGAAAACCCAGAGAATACAAATCCATTGAAGATACCGGAACGGAGTTTGGACAACAGGAGCATGAAGTGGAGGATGTGGTCTTTAATAAAAACCATGCCGTCACCGTGATCGGAGCCGTAGCCGCCTTGGTGGTTCAATTAACCGTAGGTTCCTTAGCCCTGGGTGCAATTCTTGGACTTGCGATTATGCTTGTGGGAGGCGCCATTAAATGGACCGGTATCGACGATATGGTAAAGAGTGGTATCGGCATGATGGGCTTTATTGCCTTTGTAATGCTCGTCGCTTCAGGATATGGAAGTGTGATTCGAGCCACCGGCGGGGTGGAGACTTTGGTTGATTCTGTGACCGGAATCATTGGAGACAATCAATTGGTTGCAGCCACAGGAATGATTACCATCGGCCTGTTAATTACCATGGGTATCGGTACCTCTTTTGGAACCATTCCCATTATTGCAGCCATTTACGTACCCTTAGC
>SLKF01000235.1 GCA_007134725.1 Clostridiales bacterium
AAGAATTGGAGGAAGAATCTATGAAAAAAGAATATAAGAAGCTACTGTTCGTAGCTGCCGTTTTGATTCTGGCTTTTGTAGGGATTCGAATGACCGGAGTCCATGAACATATCAGTTTGGACAATGCAAGACAGTTGGAAACTTGGGTAAGTCAGTATGGAATGATGGGTCCTGTGGTGTTTATTTTGATCTATATCTTAGCCTGTGTGCTGTTTTTACCGGGACTGCCCGTTACCATTGTAGGCGCTCTGGCCTTTGGCGCGGTACGGGGTACGATCTTTTCTTCCATCGGCTCCATCCTTGGGGCTACCGCCGCCTTTTTAATTGCCCGATACGCGGCTCGGGATATGGTGGAAAAATGGGTTAAGGGAAATGAACAGTTTGAAAAGATTGATAAAGGGGTACAAAAAAACGGATGGAGAATGTTGATGATTACCCGAATGGTACCGATTTTCCCTTTCAATTTACAAAATTTTGCCTATGGTCTTACGAAGATAAAGCTTCGGACCTATATCCTCGTATCCTGGATCTGTATGCTTCCCGCGGCCATTGCCTACAACTTTATGGCCGGTTCCGTAGTAAGCGGAGAAGGAGATTTGGGAATGACCTTTTTGTATCTTGGTATTGGCGCTGTATTTTTTGTAATTGTATCTTTTATTCCCGGATATCTCAGCAAAAAGCGGGGAGTGGAAATGGAAGATTTGAAGACCAAATAACATTGATTGATTGAAGATAACGTTCATGGGAGGTAGATTGTGAGTATAATATGGGACAATGCTATGAAAAAGATGAGCAGCACAAAAAAAACGTTATTAATCGGAATGATTTTACTAATGACAATGTTTTTGTTTATGGCATGTGCAGGTGAGGAAGAGGAAACCTTGGACCTGGAAACGATGACCTGGGAAGAAATTCTAGAAGAAGCGGAAGGGTCAGAAGTCCGGTTTTATGGATGGGGGGGAGACCAGGCCATCAACGACTGGATGAATGGATTCGTTGCAGAGCAGATGATGGAAAAGTACGATATTACTCTGGAGTGGGTTCCCATGAACATTGATGAGATTTTAAACAAACTGCAAGGGGAAAAACAGGCAGCGGCCAGAGGAACTGCGGATATGATATGGATCAATGGTGAAAATTTTTTCACTGCAAAGTCCAATGATCTGTTATACGGACCCTTTACGGAAATGCTGCCAAACTTTAACAATTATGTGAACTCCGAGGATGTGGAAGTGAAATACGACTTCGGCTATCCGACGGAGGGATATGAAGCCCCCTTTGGAAAAACGCAATTTGTCATGATTTATGATCAGGAGCAAACTCCTAATCCTCCCACAAATCATGAAGCGTTACTGTCTTATGCTAAGGCCCATCCGGGAGAGATTACCTTTCCTGCACCACCGGACTTTACCGGTAGTGTATTTGTACGTAATATTATTTACGACATTGTAGGACACGAGCAGTTTTTGGATATGGAGGCTGAAAAGGAAGTGGTAAGAGAAGCTATTGCACCGGCCATGGAGTATTTTAAGGAGCTAAAACCCTATTTATGGCGAGAGGGAGAGACTTACCCTGCTACCCTCGCCCAATTAGAAAACATGTATGCCGATGGCGAAGTACGCATGGTTATGGCATATAACTCTAATCTGGTATCCCAGCGTATCAGCTCCGGGATGTTTCCGGAAACTTCCACAAGTGTCATTTTTGATAAGGGCACCGTTGGAAACGGTCACTTTATCGGGGTCCCCTTTAACAGTTACAACAGAGTGGGAGCCTTGGTAGTCATCAATGAAATTTTAAGTCCTGAGGTACAGGCCAGTAAATACAACCCGGATAATTGGGGAGATTTACCGGTACTGGACAATGATAAATTAAGGGAAGAAGATCGGGAAATTTTTGAAAGGGTAGAACTGGGAGAAGGTGCTCTACCTCAAGATGTCTTGTTAGAAAATCGCCTTCCGGAAGTGCCTGCACCTTTGGTTCCGATCATTGATCAAATCTGGATGGAAAATCTATTAGACTAAGGAAGATCATTATGTTTCAATTAAAAAAATCATCGATAAAACCATATATCTACCTCCTCCCGGTGATGAGTATATTGATTTTTGTATTCACCTTGGGACTGGGCATCAGTATTCTGCAAAGTCTCGGATACCATCCCGGTATCGGTTTATATGAGGTTACCCTTGATTATTACCGGGAAGTCTTTCAAAGTGCCGGCTTCTTTTCCGGTTTAATATTCAGTTTACGGGTATCGATGATTTCTACGGTAATTGCTGCGGTAATCGGGGTAAGCCTTGCTTATCTGTTGGTGATGCAAAAAAAGGATTACAGAGGCCTCCAGGCTCTGTTAAAGCTTCCGATTATTGTACCACACCTGGTTGCAGCTTTTTTAATTTTTACGTTGTTTTCCCAAAGTGGCATGATTGCCAGACTGGGGGTACTACTGGGTATTATTGAAGAATCCCGAGATTTTCCGGCATTGATTTTTGACTCCCAAGGAATCGGAATCATTCTCGCCTATGTTTGGAAGGGTACGCCTTTTATCTTCTTAATTGTGTACCAAGTGCTTCGCTCCATTGAACAGGACATGGTGGAGGCGGCCAGGAATCTAGGGGCAAGAGGTAGCGATGTCTTTTTTTGGATTTTTCTACCCCTATCCCTACCCAGTGTGTTTTCCACTTTTATTATTTTGTTCGCTTTCTCTTTCGGGTCCTATGAAATTCCTTTTTTACTGGGTCCTACAACTCCCCGGGCACTACCGGTCCTGGCCTACATAGAATACACTAACCCGGATTGGACAAATCGTCCCTATGCCATGGCGATGAATATGGTCCTTGCAGGGATTTCTGTAATGTTGGTATGGCTGTATCACTGGGTGTTTAAGCGGTATCAGCATCACAGGAAGGGGCGATAAGATGGAGCGAAGTCTCAGTCGGATCCTATTAATTATTTTAAGTCTTAGTCTTATTCTGCCCCTGCTAATGATTCTTATGTGGTCCGTGACCGTATCCTGGCCTTTCCCGGAAATTTTTCCCCGAGAGCTTGGGCTCCGGGGACTTCGAACAATCTTTCAACCGGGAAGCAGAGCCCTGGATAGTCTTATAACCAGTATTAGAATTTCAGTGTTTGTAACGATTTTGACTTTGGCCATCACCATCCCGGGAGGAAAGGCTTTGGGGCTTTATGAGTTTCCGGGAAAAGGATTCATTAAAATTATTGTACTAGCGCCCTTAATCGTTTCGCCAGTAGCTATCGGGATGGGGATTCATGGAACCTTTATCCGCTTGGGTCTTACCAATACGGAATTGGGAGTGATTTTAATCCATATTGTTCCCGTAATCCCCTATGGGATTCGGATCTTCACCAATATTTTTGAGTTGGTGGGGGATCAATTGGAGGAGCAGGGGAAAGTTCTGGGGGCCGGAAGTTTTCAAACCTTTATGCATATAACCCTGCCCACGATTATGCCGGGGATTATTTCCGCCGGCAGTATGATTTTTATCATTTCCTTCAGTCAGTATTTCCTAACATTTTTAATCGGCGGAGGCAGTGTTCAAACTTTCCCGCTACTGATGGTCCCCTATATCCAAAGCGGAGATCGGATGATGGCTGCAAGTTACAGTCTCGTTTTTATTGTAGTGGCCCTATTGGCTTTGTTGGGGATTGAAAAGATGCTTAGGCTGTATTACAGTAAAAACAGTGGTATTGCCGGGGTGTTTTATACTAAGAATAGTGATTAAAAAATAGAAAATGGCCAAATGAGTGAAAAAAACAGTCTGTCAAAAACCGGTTATTGGGTAATAGATGTTTAAAAATGGTTTGTCGGGCATTCTACACAGAAAATAGGTGAAATTATGAAAGAGGTTTTGCTACAAAATATCAATAAATTTTATGACGGGGAAGAGACCATCAAAAATCTTACGCTGAAGGTAGAAAAAGGAGAGATGATCTCTTTATTGGGGCCTTCCGGCTGCGGAAAAACGACCACGTTAAAAATTATTGCGGGACTTGTGGAGGCGGATCAGGGAAAGATTTTCATTGATGGGAAATCCATGGATCATCTGCCCACTCAAAAGCGGGGGGCGGTCATCGTTTTTCAGGACCATAGACTGTTTCCGCATATGACCGTGGGGGCGAATATCGAATTTGGTCTTCGGATGAAGCGAGTGCCAAAGAGCATTCGACGAAAAAAGGTTCAAGAAATGCTACAATTCGTCGGATTGGAAAAGCAGGGGGGAAAATTTCCCGGACAAATTTCGGGAGGACAAAAGCAGCGGGTAGCCATAGCCCGGGGACTGATTGTGGACCCTGCGGTACTACTCCTCGACGAACCCTTTTCCAATCTGGATCAGCGCTTAAAGGAAGAAATGCGAAGCTTTATTGTGGATATTCAGCGAAAACTTAAAATCACCACGATTCTGGTCACCCATGACAAGGAAGATGCACTTATAACCTCCAGCAAAATCGGTGTCATGTTTGACGGCGAACTGAAACAATACGGCACACCGGAGGAACTGTATGAAGCGCCAAACTCTTTGGCAGTGGCAAGGTTTTTTGGCGAGATTAATGAAATACCCTATAAAACAATTGATGACGGGAAGATCCATACAGCCATCGGGATTTATGAAAAAGATGGAAGACTTGCAGAGCTTGAGGAAACCGATAAACTTCTGCTACGACCGGAAGCTATTTTTTTATCAAAAGAGGATGATGGGAGTGGCAATACTATTCGTAGCGAAATAGGTAATAGTGTCCTAGGTAAGGTCAATCACCGTACTTTTGCGGGAGAAAAAACCTATTACGAGGTGGATATTGACAGTCTTCGAATTCGGGGATCAGTGATTGGAAAGGGAGCATTCCAAACCGGGGAGTCAGTGTTTGTGCACGCAGCGAAAGAATCATTAATTGTTTGCAAATAGAAATTTTATTTTGAAATCGAGGTGAAGGACATGATCGATACGAAACTTCGGCCTGCTTTTCAGCGGACCTTTGGAAAAATGGCAAAGATCTTGGTGAAAATCAACTGCAAACCGGATCAGATCACCATTGTTGCTTTTATATTAGGCCTTGTTGCAGCGGTTTTGACAGCGCAGGAATATCCGATTATGGCCTTGGCATTGTTATGGCTTTCCGGTTTATTTGATGTGCTGGACGGAACTGTGGCACGGCTTATTAAAAAAACTTCTCCCGGTGGAGCGTTGCTGGATCTGATTTTAGATCGTATGGTGGAGGCGGCCATGAT
>SLKF01000234.1 GCA_007134725.1 Clostridiales bacterium
TCCAACCGCCCGTAACGAATATTATCCATCACGGTACCGGTAAATAAATGCACATCCTGCAGGACCATTCCCAAGGATTTTCGAAGATCCTTTTTTCTGATTTCTTGGATGTTGATCCCGTCGTAATGGATGGTCCCCTGATGAATATCGTAAAAACGATTGATCAAATTGGTAATGGTGGTCTTTCCCGCTCCGGTGGCTCCCACAAGGGCCACTTTCTCTCCGGGCTTGGCATAAAGACTGACGTTTTTTAAGACCGGTTCTTCCGGTTGATAGGCAAAATCCAGGTTTTGAATACTGACATCCCCAAGCAGCGGGATGTATTCGAAATATCCGCTCTCAGCGGGTTTCTTCCAATACCAGGGAGCCAATGGATCTGTGGTTTCTTCATATAGATTCTCTTTTTCATAGGCATGAACCAAACGGATATTACCGGTATCCTCTTCCGGCGCTACATCCAAATGCTCAAAGATCCGCTCTGCCCCGGCGAGGGCCATAATTACGAAGTTCAGCTGTTGGGATACCTGGGCGATGGGCTGTATTAAACTTCTGGAAAGCTGTAAAAAAGAAGCGATCACCCCCAGGGTAATGACATCGGTCCCGGTCAGACTGATATTGGTGACCCCGGCGATGGCAAGACCCCCGCCGACAATAGCCAACAAAACGTATAAAATGTATCCTAAATTATTCATAATCGGCATTAAAATATTGGCGAAGGTATTGGCCGCCGTAGCGTTTTCTCCCAGTTCCTCATTTAAGCCGTCAAAGGTTTCCTTAACCTTCTCCTCATGATTAAAGACCTTAACCACTTTTACTCCCTGGATCATCTCTTCGATGTAGCCGTTTACCGCACCGAGGCTTTTTTGCTGGGCGATAAAATGCTTATGGGAATTGCCGGCAATCTTCTTAACCACCTGCAGCACGATGAAAATAAAAGCGAGGGACAGCAGCGTCAACCAGATACTAAGGTAAAGCATGGCAAACAGCACCGCAACAATGGTGGTAATCGATACCATAAACTGGGGCAGACTCTGGGCAATCATCTGTCTAAGGGTGTCGATGTCGTTGCTGTAGTAACTCATCACGTCCCCATGACTTTTTTTATCAAAGTAGCCGATGGGAAGTTCCTGCATATTGGTAAACATATCATCCCGAATTTTTTTTAAGGTTCCCTGGGAGATTCGGACCATGATCAGGCTATAGGCCAGGGTGGAAAGAATCCCGAGTACATAAATGCCCCCCATAATCATCAGCACCCGTAACAGTCCGGAATACTCCGGCACCGCCTCTAACAGAAGGGGAGCGATGTAGTTGTCAATCAGGATCTGTAAAAACAGGGCCCCGCCCGCATTGGCGGCGGAACTGATGAGAATGGTCAGCCCCACGATGAATAGCAGGGCTTTGTAGCCTCCGATATAGGTAAAGAGTCTTTTAAAGATTTTCAGGCTCGAGGATTTATTCTTGGAGATTTTCGCGGCCCGTTGGATGGCATCATCGCTTCTACTCATGGATTTGACCTCCTTTCACTTGGGAATCGTAAACTTCGCGGTAAATACCGCCATGTTGCAGCAGTTCTTCGTGGGTGCCCTCTTCTTTAATTTTTCCTTCATCCAGGACGATGATTCGATCCGCATCCTTAACCGAGGCGATTCGCTGGGCAATGATGATTTTGGTGGTGTCGGGAATCTTTCCTAGCATGGCCCTTCGAATTTTGGCATCGGTGGCGGTGTCCACGGCACTGGTGGAATCGTCAAGAATTAGGATCTTCGGATTTTTGAGTAGGGCCCGGGCGATGGTCAGCCGCTGCTTTTGTCCTCCGGATACGTTGCTGCCGCCCTGATCAATGGGGGTATCATATCCTTTCGGAAAGGTGCTGATAAATTCCGTAGCCTGGGCGAGATCCGCGGCCTCCTCAATTTCCTGATCCGTTGCCTGCTGATTTCCCCAAAGTAGGTTTTCTCGAAGGGTTCCGGAGAAAAGCACATTCTTTTGCAAAACCACGGCCACTTCCTCTCGAAGGGCGGTTAAATCATAATCCCGAACATCCCGTCCACCGACGAGTACCCGGCCGTCACTGACGTCGTAGAGTCTGGGAATCAATTGGATCAAACTGCTTTTAGAGGACCCGGTTCCGCCGATGATCCCTAAGGTCTCCCCAGCGGAAAGGTGAAGGTTAATATCCGAGAGTACGGGTTTTTCCGCCTCTTTTGCGTATCGAAAGCTCACATTTTCAAAGACCACCTCTCCTGAGGCAATCTCCTTCGAAGCATTCTTTTTAGAGGTAAGGGTACTTTTTTCATCCAACACTTCCACAATTCTTTCGGCAGAAGCTCTGGAAATCGTCATCATGACCAAAACCATGGAAAACATCATCAAACTCATTAAAATCTGCATGGTATAGGTCATCAAACTCATCAGTTGGCCCGTACTGAGGCCCAGATCCGGATTGTTTCCGCTGGCGATGATAATACGGGCTCCGAACCAGGATAAAAGGATCATGGAGGCGTAGATCACAAACTGCATCAAGGGCATGGTAAAGGCCAGGAGGCGCTCCGCTTTATAAAATCCGTCGTAAATGGATTGGGAAATTTCCTTAAACTTTTCTTTTTCATATTCTTCCCGATTAAAGGTTTTTACCACTCGGATGCCCCGCAGATTTTCCTGAACCACCCGGTTCATAAGGTCATAGGTTTTAAAGACCCGCCTAAAAATGGGAAAGGCGTTTCGAATAATAAAATAGAGACCCACTGCCAGAATGGGAAGCATGGCCAAAAAGATCATGGATAAGCGGGGGTTGATCTGAAAGGCAGCGATTAAGGCAAAGGTAAGCATTACCGGACTTCGAGCTGCCATACGCACCACCATCTGAAAGGACTGCTGTACATAGGTAATATCCGTGGTCAGCCGGGTAATCAGACTGGAAGTATTAAATTTATCAATATTGGCGAAGGATAATTCCTGAATATGATAGAAAAGATCCTTCCGTAAGTTTTTTGCAAAACCCGCAGAGGCGATGGCGGCGTGTTTTCCCGCTAAAGCCCCGAGCAGGAGGGCAACAAAGGCGACGACTAATAAGAGTCCCCCCATTCGAAAGATAACCCCCATATCCCCGGCATCGATTCCCCGGTCGATGATGTAGGCCATGAAAAAGGGGATCAACACTTCCAGGAAGACTTCCAAACTGACGTACAAAGGGGCTTTTAAGGCATTTTTGCGATACTGCTTAAGGCTTTGCAAGAGTCTTTTGATCATATACATAGATTTATCCTCCGTTTTCATTTTGCTAAAAATAGCATACCATATTAATTTGAGTCATTGTACAATATTTATCAGACAAACGAAGAATATTTTGCAACGGCAAAAACCCATAGGAGGCATCGTCTCCTTATTGATCGTGGTCCATTTACATGGTACTATTTAGAGGAAGTTGTATGAAAAAAAAGCAGTGTAAAATATCATAATGAGGAGAATGTTTTATGGAGGGGAAAAAGAAAAAATACTTATCGGATCTTAGCTTATTATTTGTGGCCTTTGCCTGGGGTGGAGGGTTCGTGGTGGTCAAAGACACCTTGGATAGCATGACCCCTATGTATATCATGGCTTTTCGTTTTGTCCTTGCCACGGTGGTGGTGTACCTGGCCCTTCATCGCTGGATGGGGAAAATTGATAAAAAGGATTTGCTGAAAGGTTCCGTGGTGGGGGTTTTCCTGTATCTGGCCTTTGCTTTTCAAACCGTGGGGCTTCAATATACCACGGCCTCAAAACAGGGTTTTTTAACCGCGACCTATGTGGTCATGGTGCCGCTAATCTTTATGATTCTGTATCGAAAGATCCCGCGAATGAAAATCTTTGTTGCCAGTATATTAACCCTTATCGGGATTGCGCTCATGGTGTTGGACGGCGGCTTAACCTTTAACCAGGGGGATCTGTTGACCTTGGTTTGCGCCTTTTTCTTTGCCCTTCATATCATCGCCATCGAATATTTTGCAAAAAACATGCATGTGTTTAAGTTGGCCTTTATTCAAATAGCCGTGGCGGCCATTCTGTTCGTAATCTCCGCCCTGGTTGCAGAGCCCATGCCGGAAGAAATCACGGCCCGCTCCTGGTGGGCGATTGTGTATATGGGGGTGATCTCCACCTTTGCCTGTTTTACCGTTCAAACCGTGGCTCAAAAACATACCCCCTCCAGTCATGTGTCCATAATCATGTCCTTAGAAGCGGTTTTTGCAACGTTGTTAGGGGTACTGCTGCTAAGTGAAGTATTCACAATGGAGATGGTAATTGGGGCGTCGCTGATCTTTGTGGCCATCCTGATCATTGAGCTGTGGGGAATAAAGGACAGCGGGACGGAGCAATTGTCCTCCACTTAAAGGACAGGGGGACGGAGTAATTGTCCTCCTCAAAATAACTACCGCCTCAGGGTATCGGCATGTTCGATCCTTCAGGGGGTTTTCTTTTTTTTGTTATTCTTTCTGTTTTTCCTGCATCGCTTCATGTGCCTTTGTTTTAGCAGTGGAAACCAGCGTTCTTTTGTTTTTGGAGAAGGACCAGGTCCCTCGCCTCCGATCAGATCTCTAAAAGTTGGCATGTTAATTGCGAGTATTAATAGTAGGAGGGAGATTCATGGAGAATATTGGTGTCGTAAAAAAAACAGAAGGTAATGAAGCGGTTGTGGAAATTCAGCGAACCAGTGCTTGCGGAGAAAGCTGTGCATCCTGCAAAGGGGGCTGCATACCGACTAAAAGGTATGTAGAGGTTGTGAATCTTTCCGAAGCTAAAGTAGGACAACGGGTAAAGATAGAACTTCAAACAAAAAAAGTACTGAATGCCGCAATGATTATGTATCTGTTGCCCCTGCTAAGTACCTTTATCGGCGTGCTACTGGGTATTTGGGTCGGTGGAAATATGGGAGACGGAAGCAATCAAGAGACCATCGGTATTGTTACCGGATTGATTTTTCTGGGTCTGTCCTTCTTCGGTATTCACATATGGGACCGTAATAGGAAAAACAAGGAAAAAGTAGAGATCGTGATTTCGAAAATTATTGAGTGAAGCAATTGCGTCAAGAAACTTAATGAAGAATCATCGTAAAGCATCTGATTAAAGGGAGGTGAGTCCTTTGAAAAAATTCTTCGAAAGCATGTTAAAGTCTATTGAAGAGGCCAATAAGCAGAATTTCGGCAACAAAAAAATGGACTGCTGCGATTTGAATCAAGGAGGGAATGGAAATACAAA
>SLKF01000064.1 GCA_007134725.1 Clostridiales bacterium
AGATTACCAAAGCGCTACAAAAAGGCTACGGGACAGCCGATTTCATGTTTATCGTATGGAACCCTTAAGAACCGAAGAAGCGCTTCAGGCTCTTTCTGATGAAGGACTATCGGTTGCTGATGACACCCGACTGGAAAGACTAATGGAAGCGTTGTTAATCGAAAGTAGAGATTCAGCAGAAGAAGTATATAGGGAAATTCTTCCCGATGTTGAGAGTAAAGCGCTACGGGATTTACTATATGAAATCCATTTAAATAACAACTGGGATCGAGATTGGTAGAACAGACAAGGAGACGGGGACCTGAGTGATTATTTGGCCCCTGTTTCTATCAGCTCTTCAGCGTTCTTAACTTGGGTTTCGTCTTCTGCCAGCTATTGATAGAGTCCGACTTTTCTTTTTTGCTCAGCCTTAAGACGTAGAAGCCGTCTGTCCTTAGATGTAGACCAAAAGGTTCCCGAGGGGGTTCCTTAACTTGTGATAGTCTTATAGAATATAGATATACTGTAAGTCACAGCAAATGTAGGAGGCGGAATATTGGGAAAAGAAAAAGCAGTAAAAGAATCCTCGTTTTTGAAAGATCTTTTTGAGATGATCAAATATTTGCCTTATAAAAGGTTGTTGATGGGCGTACTGGTGACAACCGTTTTTTTATCCTTAATCCAAATTCTTATCGCCGATTATTTACGGGTTTTGATGGATTCTCTGGTGGGGGATAATGATTTTAGTATGGGAATGCTGGGAATCATGGTTCTTATTTTTACCGGTGAACTGGGGCTGATTTACTTTCGAACCTTGGCTTCAGAAAAATATTCGGAGAAAAATTTGAAGTATCTCCGAAAACAATCCACGGACAAGCTGATGGATACCTCCGTAGAAGAAGTGGAAAAGGCCCATTCAGGAGACTTTATCTCGAAATTGACCAATGATTTGAATAAAATCCAGACATTTACCAAGGAACGGGTGCATAACTTTATTTTCGTTCCGTTAACAGCAATTCTATCCTTGGCGTACCTACTGTATTTAAACTGGATTCTGACCTTGATTTCTGTGGCGATGATTCCGATCATTCTGGTGGTTTCCAATATCATCGGAAAACCCATCGGTAAAAAGACCACGGAATACAGCGAGGCTATGGGAAAAATCAATACTATGAATACGGAGTATATTAAAGGTATTGAAGTGGTAAAAGCCTTTCATCTAAATGGACGGTTGATGAAAAAATATGTTCCGGAAGTGGAAAACAGTGTGCAAAAGGATACGGCGGTGGCGAAAAGCAAGGCCTTTATTAACTCCTTGTCGTCCATCGTCTCCATCATACCGTTTTTTATCACCTTCGGTTTTGGTGCCTATTTTATCAGTATCGGTGAGTTGACCCTGGGAGGTCTGATCGCCTTTACCAATCTACTGAACTATCTATCCTTTCCCCTGTCTCAAATTCCAATGTTAATTGGGAACGGAAAAGGAGATTTGGCAGCTTACCAACGGGTAAAAAGTGTGATTAATTTAGCCGAAGAGCGAACCAGCGGTAAGGTTTTGGCCTTTGATGGGAATTTTCAGTCGGAACAGTCGTCGGAGCAGGAAGTTATCGCCATTCGAAACCTCGATTTCACCTATCCCGGAGCTACGGATCCCTCACTGAAAAACATTAATCTCAGCATTAAAGAGAATCAGCAAATTGCCCTAGTGGGGGAAAGTGGAAGCGGAAAAACCACCCTCAGCAAGCTTTTGCTCGGTTTTTATCCCGTGGATCCGGGGAAAATAGAAATCGGTGGAAAGGATCTTTCCGATTGGGATTTAAAAGCCCTTCGTCAAAATATTGCTTTTGTGCCTCAAGAGGTGTATCTGTTTCCCGGGGATGTGGAGGAAAATATTCGTTACGGTAAGCCTGAAGCGGATGAAAAAGGAGTTATCAGTGCTGCGGAAAAGGCCTATGCCCACGGATTTATCGAAACCCTTGATCATGGATACCAAACCATAGTGGGAGAGCTGGGAGACCGTGTTTCAGGAGGACAAAAACAGCGAATATCCTTAGCAAGAGCCTTTCTAAAGGATAGTAACATTATACTACTGGATGAAGCCACCTCGGCTCTGGATAATGAATCGGAAAGTTTGATTCAAAAAGCCTTGGGAAAAGAGTTAAAAGAAAAAACCTCGATCATTATCGCCCACCGATTATCCACGATTAAAGATGCCGATGAGATTGTAGTTATGCAGGATGGAGAGATCGTCGGAAAAGGTAGTCATCAGGATTTAATCCGAAACAACGGATATTACCGCAGTCTATACCAGAAACAGATGGAAAACCAGGAAGGGGAGGCGATGTAAATGAAGGAGCAGTTCTTACGAATTTTCGACAATAATAAAGGAAAAGCCTTTAAATTTACCTTACCCTTTATCCTTTTAGGCCTGGGCAACGCCATGGTGAATCTGACCCTGGCCACCCTTTTAATGTATGTATTCGATTATGCCGCAGAAGGGGAGTTTTCTTTGATCTACCGCGTGGTAACCATTTCCGGAATTGCGGTGGTCTTACTATTTATTACGACGCCGATCTTTGCCTACTTCGGGCGGAAAAATATTGCGGTATTGATGGGAAAACTTCGCGCAGAAACTTTTTCTAAGACCATGGATCTTCCTTACACGTATCATAAGAGTCGACACTCCGGAGATACCATTTCTAGACTGACCAACGATTTAACGGAAGTTGAAACCTTTTTGAAGGAAGGTTTTTTAAACTTTTCCAGTCTACTGATTTTAGGATTTGCTGCCATTATTTACATGTTTGTGTTGGAATATCGCCTAGCGATAGTGTTTCTGATTTTTACATTGGTAATCTTTAAGCTGAATCAGGGATCGGCGAGGAAGATGAAAGTGATCAGTGATGAAGTACAAGCAAGAAAATCAAAATTCACCCAGAACCTGACGGATATTTTTCAGGGTTTTCAGGTGATGAAGTCCTATAATTTGGAGGATCATTTAAAAGAGAAAATGGAGGAAGTAAACGAAGGGGTATACGTAAAAGCCTTCGAGAGAAGTCGTCAACAGGCAAAGCTACGAATTCTCAGCAACTTAGCCTTTACCAGCAGTTTTCTGTTTATCATTGTTTTCGGAATTCTTTTTATGTATTTGGGATGGATGAGTATCGGAGTAGTCGTAGCCTTTACGAACCTTCAAGGGGCCATCAACTCGGTTCTGAACTTTCTTCCTCAGTTCAATCAGTCCTTACAAAGCGCCAGAGCGTCACTGGACCGGGTTTTTGAAATGATCGATGAAGAGAAGGAACCCTCGGTGATTAATTCTAGAATCAAAGAAAGTAAGGCTCAAAGAGAAAGTCGAAATTTAACCGAGAATCGGAATCTGGACAGAAATCGAATTCCGGGCTATATCGAATTTCAAGATGTCACCTTTTCCTATGAAAAGGATCAAATAATCCCGGTCATTGACGACCTAAGCTTTACCATTGAAAAAGGAAAGTCCGTTGCCTTAGTGGGGGAAAGCGGTGGGGGAAAGTCCACAATTATTAAACTGATACTCGGCTTGTATTCCATCGATCAGGGAGAGATCATCGTTGGAAATCAATCCACTGCAGAGATAGATATCCAAGAAATACGAGAAAATATCGCCTATGTATCTCAAAATCCTTATCTATTCACGGGAACCATTGGGGAGAATATCTCCTACGGGAAGGAAAACACCGATGAACAAGAGATTATGGAAGCGGCGAAAAAGGCCAATGCCCATGATTTTATTATGAAACTGGAAAAAGGTTACGACACCATCATCGGCGAACGGGGCCTTGGGCTTTCCGGTGGACAGAAACAACGAATCTCCATTGCTAGGGCCATCATCAAGGACAGTCCAATACTTCTGATGGATGAGGCTACCTCCGCCTTGGATACGGAAAGCGAGCGGCTGATTCAGCAGTCCTTGAAAGAAATGATGAAAGGAAAGACCGGCATCACTATTGCCCATCGCCTATCCACCATTGTAGACAGTGATGAGATTTTTGTCATCAAAGGGGGGAAGTTAATCGAGCGGGGAGACCATAAAGGTTTGTTGGCTAAAAAAGGGGATTACAGTACTCTGTATCATACCCAATTTTCCAAGCGTGAAAGGGAGGAACGTGCCGGTTAAGGTATCAAGGTGATGTTTTTCTGAATATTTTGTTACTTCTTATCCAAACCGGGTATAATGGTAACAAATATGTCTTCCGGGATGAAACATAAGAGGACACGAAGATTTCGTAGCCAGATTTGGACGCTTCGGGCTATGGGGGAGTGAGTAGCGTAACCGGCCTAACAGGTCGGTTTTTTTGATGTTGAAATTAAATTTCTTTACAGAAACCCTGCAGTAAAATGGATTAAATAGGAAAAGGGGTGAAATAATGTCCGACGAAAAAAGAATCTCCATGATGCACGATTTCGTGAAATCTTTGGAAGCGAAGGACCGGGAAAAAATGATGTCTATAATAACCGATGATTTTTGTTGGCACACACCTAGTGGAAGTTTCTGTGGAGGAGAAGAACTGAGCCGATACTTGGATTGGTTCGAAAAAAACATTGACAATCTTAAATTCAAAGGTGTGGGACTGGATATTATGATTCAAGGGGATCGGGCTATTTATGAGCACGAGATTTCCGGTAAAATGCAGGGAGAAAAGGTCACCTTCCCATCAATGTGTTCTTACAAGTTCAAGGGGGAAAAAATTCAGGAAGTAAATACCCTATATGACCGACTCACTCTCGCAGAGCAGGCTTCATCCTCCTGGCTGCCGAAAAAAATGGTAAACACCGTAGTGAACCAAATGGAAAAAGGATTGTAGTAAACATCAGTAAGACGTGAAATGCTGCAGGGAATCTGTAAAGGTCGTAGGGAACGCTCTTTTAGCAATTAAGCAAGAGCGTTCTTTTTTTATGGATGTTTTTCAGATGACCGTCGCCAAAAGAGCTGCAGATACAGAAGATCATACATTATTTTCTATTGAAAAGATAATGACTGATATACCATTCGTCTCCTCCATTAAAAGAAAAAAACTCGGCGCAGGCCATGAAAAATACCCGCCAGTAAACCCACCATTTTAACGCTTCATCTTCCCCTTCTATTTTAGCCATAATGGGCAAAACAATTTCTTTTTTCTCATCCATACGTTGAAGCCAGGCTTCCAAGGTTTGTTGGTAATGGAGTCCAGAAACCGCCCATTGTCTATCCAGAGAAAACA
>SLKF01000106.1 GCA_007134725.1 Clostridiales bacterium
AACGTGGTAGATGAAGAAAATGCGGTTACCGAAGACCTAATAACCGAAGAAGATCCTAAAGATCAGGAATAAGAGGTGATTCCATGAAAACTCGGAAAACCCCACTTCGAAAATGCATCGGATGTGGAGAACTTAAGGATAAACGGGAACTTATCCGGGTGGTACGAAACAAAGAGGGACTAGTTTCCTTAGATACCACAGGAAAAGCCCAAGGCAGAGGCGCCTACATTTGTTCAAAGAAAGCCTGTTTAGAAATGGCCATAAAGAACCGGGGACTGAACCGTTCCTT
Source organism: Clostridiales bacterium (assembly GCA_007134725.1). Classification (GTDB taxonomy): domain Bacteria; phylum Bacillota; class Clostridia; order Peptostreptococcales; family T1SED10-28; genus Isachenkonia. The sequence goes on from SLKF01000106.1 coordinate 290, forward strand.
TAAATGTGAAGTGCCCAAAGCCGTATACAATAAATTGTTAGAGGAGATTCCCATCGATGAATCATAATCAAAAGCTTTTAGGACTTATAGGTTTAGCCATGCGGGCAGGGAAAGTGGTCTCCGGTGATGAAGGAGTCCTTGCCGCCATTAAGAATCAAAAAGCATCGCTTGTTATTATTGCGGAAGACGCTTCCGACGGTACGAAAAAGAAATTTATAGATAAAAGTAGTTATCGAGACATACCCCACCGGATTGCTTTTGAAAAAGACGTCCTGGGGCATGCCATCGGGAAAAAAACTAGGGCTGTTGTAGGGATTGTAGATCCCAATTTTGCAAAGAAAATGCTGGAGATGATCGATTGCAGTCACTAGCCTAAACTATAGGGGGTGTTTGATTTGTCAAAGGTCAGAGTGTACGAATTAGCAAAAAAACTGGATATGAGTTCCAAGGAACTGATCACGAAATTAGAAGAGCTTTCCATTGAGGTTAACTCCCACATGAGCAGTATGGAAGAAGAGGATGTTAAAATCATTGAAGAGCTTTTTGCCAAGCCTGAAGAAAAATCGGCAAAAACGGAAAAAGAAAAAGAAGCGGCAAAGAAAGCGGAAGAGCCGAAGAAGACCAACAAAAAGTCCGGCCGAAAAAAGCTGTCAAAGAAAGAACGAAAGAAACAGTATGCCCAGGAAAAAGAAAACCAGGAAGAAAAAAGCGAAAGAAAGAATGAGGTGGATGACATAATCGAATTAGAAGAAAAGATCATCGTAAAGGATTTAGCAGAAAAACTGGATAAAAACCCCAATGAAATCATCAGCAAGTTAGTACAAATGGGAATTATGGCGGCAATCAATCAGGAAGTGGATTTTGAAACCGCAGCACTGATCGCCGATGATTATGATATTGAAGTATCTATGATCGAGTCGGAAGCAGTCGAAGAAGAAGTGGAAGATCCGGAAGAGTTATTGGATTTTGAAATTGAAGAGGATGATCCCAAGGATTTGGAATTCCGATCTCCCGTAATCAGTGTAATGGGTCATGTAGACCATGGGAAAACCACCTTACTGGATGCCATTCGAAAAACCAAACACGTGGATACGGAAGCCGGAGGAATTACCCAGCATATCGGAGCTTCCGAGATTAAGATCAATGATCAAAAAATCGTATTCTTAGATACTCCGGGACATGAAGCCTTTACATCCATGAGAGCCCGAGGGGCCAAAGCCACGGATATCGCCATATTGGTTGTGGCCGCCGATGACGGGGTAATGCCTCAAACCATTGAAGCCATCAACCATGCAAAAGCGGCAGAGATTCCTATTATCGTAGCCATAAACAAGATTGATAAGCCGGGAGCCAACCCGGAACGGGTAAAGCAGGAACTTACGGAACATAATGTGGTTATCGAAGAATGGGGCGGGGAAGTAATTGCCGTTGAGGTATCCGCAATTATGGGTACAGGGATTGATCAATTACTGGAAACCATCATTCTGGTTGCAGAAATGGAAGAGTTAAAGGCCAATCCTAACCGAAAAGCCTTAGGCATCGTTATCGAAGCCAACTTGGACAAAGGACGGGGATCAGTAGCTACCGTGCTTGTGAAAAACGGAACCTTGAATGTGGGCGACAACGTGGTTGTAGGCCTGGCTTCAGGAAAAATTCGAGCCATGGTCAACGACTCTGGAAAACGACTGAAAAAAGCGGGTCCAGCCACAGCAGTGGAGGTCACCGGACTCTCGGAAGTACCCAAGGCGGGAGACAAACTGATCGTTGTAGATGACGAGAAGATGGCTAGAAACATCGCAGCAAAACGACAAAGCAAGATCAAACTGGATAAAGTGAAGTCCGATAAGCGGGTATCCTTAGAAGATTTATATGACCGTATGAAAGAAGGAGAACTCAAAGAGCTGAACATCATCGTCAAAGCCGATGTACAGGGTTCTGTGGAAGCCGTACGACAATCCTTAAGCAAACTGACCAACGAAGAAGTGGTAATCAAGCCGATTCATGGTGGCGTAGGAGCCATTACCGAGACCGACGTAATGTTAGCCTCGGCATCCAATGCCATTATCATCGGATTTAATGTTCGTCCCACCTCTTCCGCTACAGCCATAGCAAAGATTGAGGAAGTGGATTTAAGAACCTACCGAATCATTTACAAAGCCATAGAAGATATTGAAGCGGCCATGGAAGGTATGCTGGATCCGGAGTTCAAAGAAGTGGACATCGGAAAAGTGGAAGTACGGGCAACCTTTAAAGTTCCCAATGCGGGCATGGTTGCAGGGTGCTATGTATTAGAAGGCAAGATTACCCGAAATTCAAAAATCCGACTGGTACGTGACGGAATTGTGGTTCATGAGGGAGACATTGATTCTCTACGACGATTCAAGGACGAGGCCAAAGAAGTGGTTAAAGGATTTGAATGTGGGGTAGGAATTGAAAACTTTAATGACGTCAAAGAGGGCGACATTATTGAAGCCTACGAAATTCAGGAAATCGAACGAAAGTTAAAGAAATAGATGATATAAGCGAAAGCCGGAATAGAAAGGAAGATGATGATGGCTTATTCAAGAGAAGAACGACTCAGTGAGGAAATTAAAAAAATTACCAGCAAGATCATTCGGGATGAATTAAGGGATCCCCGGATTGCTCCGATTACTTCCGTGACGGAAGTGGACGTAACCCGGGATCTTCGATACGCCACACTGTTCATCAGTGTACTGGGTTCCGAAGAAGATAAAAAGGGTACCATTGAAGCCTTGAATCATGCCAAGGGACTCCTTCGAAAAGAAGTGGGAAAAAGAATCAGCTCCCATTTTACCCCGGAAATTGTGATTAAAATGGATGAATCCATTGAACACGGGGTAAAGATGCATCAAAAGATTAATGAGGTAAGACAAAAAGAAAAAGAGCGAAACCCTGAAAATCCTCCGAAAGAGGAAGAAACTCCGGGAGATTCCCATGATCAGTAAAATTAAAGAGGAGATTGAAAGGGCGAAAACCATCGCCCTGATCTCCCATAAAAGCCCGGACGGAGACAGCCTGGGATCTGTGGCGGGATTGGGACAGGCCCTGATGGAGATGGGTAAGGAAGTAACCCTGTTTGTAAACGATAAAATTCCCGAGAAGTATGAATTTTTAGCCGAGAAAAATCCCTATGTCCTGTATAAAAAAGGAATGGGAAAGAACATGGACCTCTTGTTTGTCCTGGACTGCGGCCAGGCTTCACGACTGGATTACAGTGAAGAAATACTCAATGAGGCAAAAACCGTGATCAACATGGATCACCATATGAAAAATCCGAATTTCGGCCATATTAATTGGGTGGATACGGACATATCCTCCACCTGTGAACTGGTATTGGAGTTGATCAACAAACTGAAGCTTCCCTTAAATTATGCCGGAACCACTGCCCTTTATACGGGTATTGTTACGGATACGGGAAGCTTTATGTACGACAACACCGCTCCGAAAACCCTGCGGGCCGCCGCAGAGCTTTTGGAGTTGGGCGTGGATAAAGACCGGATTTACCGGGAGGCCTTTCAAAGCCGAAACATAAAAGAAGTAAAACTCCTGGGAGAAGTGGTAAAAGACCTCACCCCCTTGTTTGACGGACGGGTAGCCTTAAGCAGTCTCAGTCAGGAAAAGCTGAAAGCCTACGATCTGGATATACAGGCCATGGATGAACTGATTGACTTTACCCGGGACATTGCCGGGGTGGAAATCTCCGTCGTCTTAAAAGAGATGGAAAACGGAGGCACGAAAATCGGATTTCGCTCGAAAAATGCTTACCGGGTCGACTCCCTGGCCCGTTCCTTGGGTGGGGGCGGCCATGAAAAGGCTGCGGGAGCCACCGTAAAGATGAATCTGGCGGAAACCGAAGCGATGCTGATCAAAGCGCTGGAAGAACTACTACAGTAAAAGGAGGAAAGCCTATGAATGGGATTCTGAATATTATCAAGCCCATCGGGATGACCTCCCATGATGTGGTCTATAAGGTTCGAAAAAAATTGGGCATAAAAAAAGTGGGCCATACGGGAACCCTGGATCCTAACGCTTCCGGGGTACTGCCCATTTGCCTGGGCCAGGGAACGAAAATTTCCCAGTTTCTGTTGGAAAAGGAAAAAGCCTACCGAACCACCTGTCGCCTGGGAATGATTACGGACACCCAGGATCTTGACGGAAAGGTGTTGGATGAAAAACCGGTTTCGGTTTCTAAAGAGGAACTTGAAAAGGCATTGTTGGATTTTCAGCCGGGATATGATCAATTACCCCCCATGTACTCCGCCTTAAAAGTGGGGGGACGAAAACTCTATGAATATGCCCGGGAAGGGATAGAAGTGCCCCGGGACAAACGGTGGGTCCAACTGCCAACCCTTAGTTTGATTGAGCACCGGGAGAGGGAATTTGTCTTGGATGTGGTCTGTTCCAAGGGGACCTATATTCGCACTCTTTGCCACGACATCGGTGAAAAACTGGGCGTGGGAGGGACCATGGCGGCATTGGAAAGAACCGTATCAGGACCCTTTACCATGGAGGAGGGAATTCCCTTAGGGGAATTTTTACAACTGGAAAGAGAAGCAATTGAAAAACTCTTATACCCTGTGGATTATCCCCTGGCCCACTATCCCAAGTACCAGGCGGGAAAAAAGCAGGAAAAGCAGGCCATAAACGGAAACAAGCTTCCCTTAAGTGCCGAGGAACTTGAACTCCTTAATTATCCGGAAAAAGTGCAGCACTACCGCATCTACGTAGAAGATCGGTTTATCGGCATCGGAGAAATTATAAGCGAAGAAAACATCGAAAAAATGAAATTTGTTAAGGTGATTCTTTAAACAGGAAACCGTAAGGTAATGTAAAGCAAATGAGGGATAACCATGAATATACTAAAATTAGATAAATCCTATAAATCCCAACCGGTACGGGG
>SLKF01000245.1 GCA_007134725.1 Clostridiales bacterium
AAGCAGGATACATACCGTGTTTGAAGTGTTAGTAGGGGCTTTACTGGGATTTTTGATTACGATTGTAATCTTTCAAATTTTTGGATAATGATAAATAAAGAATTGCAGAGAATACAATACAATTAGAGCTTAGGCTGTTAATGAGGAACGGGTAGTGAAAATCCACGACGGAAAGGAAGATGTCGATTGAAACGCAAAAAAAGATATCTGGTTTTATTAGCACTCATTTTAATTTTTACAGTAAGCTGTAGCCGGGAGGAGGAACCGGGGGAAGCGGAAGAGGAAGAGGGGATTGTTGAAGAAGAGGAAGTGGAAGAAGCGGAAGAGGAAATCGAAGAAAAATTAGGAACGCCTTCACCCTTAAGCGGTATTTATGTGGAAGAAGAAGAACAACTTCAGCGACCGGTAGTCGGCGTGATGTACGATAATAATCCTAATGCCAGACCGCAAGCAGGTTTTTATGATGCGGAAGTGATTTATGAGTTTTATGTGGAAGGAAACGCCACCCGCTACTTAGCTTTTTTTCTAATGAACGATCCGGAATTGATGGGTCCCGTAAGAAGCGCCAGACCCTACTATATAGAAAAAGCCATGGAGTATCATGCAATCTACGCCCATGCAGGGGCCAGTTCCAGAGTAAATGAAGAAATTAAAAGCTTAGGCATTCAAAACGTCAGTTTGTTAGGACCCGGGTCCGGAGCTTTCTGGAGAGAATCCCATCGTCGGGCCCCACATAACGCCTATACCAGCATGGAAAATATTCGTAGCACCGCTGAAAAACTGAACTACCGGGAGATTTCAGAATTTGAAGGCTATAAATTTCATGAGGATAAGGTTGCCTTAGAAAGTGGACAGACCGCAGAAAATTTTGAAGTTCGCTACCACGCCACTTACCGTGCTGAGTACCGGTATAACGAAGAAGAACAGGGCTATGACCGATATTATGCAGATCAACGACAATACGATGAAACCCACAGTGCAGAGGAAGAAAAACCGATTTTGGCCACCAATGTGTTGGTGCAAATCGTTCCCGCCCGGTTGATTCCTGGAACCGGCTCCGGAATTTTGGAGATGGACACCATCGGTAGCGGAAAAGCGTATTACTTCACCATGGGTGAAATGAAAGAAGTACAGTGGGAGAAGAGTGATAAAGAAGATTTTACCCGTTACTATGATAGTGAGGGCGAAGAGATCACATTGAATCCGGGACAAACCTGGGTACAAGTAATTTCGAGAGAAGATATGCTGACGGTTGACAATCCTGATCAAGAAGATTAGTATCAGGTAAGCTACCAGGCTAAGATAATCGAGCCGTAAGGAAATTAAGAGTATGCTACAATGAGAAAGAGATAAGTAATTCAACAAATATAAACAAACAACCGGATAAGAAGCAAAGATCAAAATTAGATTACAAAAGGCAAACAAGAGGAGGAAAAATATGACGAAAAAAGAATTGATTCTAAAGGCCTTAGAAGCTCAAAAAATGGCTTATGTACCCTATTCAGAGTTTCCTGTGGGGGCGGCGTTACTGACAAAGTCCGGGAAGGTTTATACCGGTTGTAATATTGAAAATGCCTCTTTCGGGGCCACAAACTGCGCAGAGCGAACGGCCATCTTTAAAGCCATATCCGAAGGGGAAAAGGAATTTGATACCATAGCTATCGTAGGAGATCCAAAAGCCTTTACTGCCCCCTGCGGGATCTGTCGGCAGGTGATGGTGGAATTTGGATTGGATATTACGGTGATTCTTGCAAAATCCCAAGAGGAATACCGGGAATTCACCATGGAAGAGATTTTACCCCTGTCCTTCACACCGAAGGATTTGGAAAATAAAGGAGGAAAAGCATGAGCTATCAATCAGGATTTGTAAGCATTATCGGAAGACCCAATGTGGGGAAATCCACACTGATGAACCAATTAATAGGAGAGAAAATTGCCATCGTTTCCGATAAGCCTCAAACCACAAGAAATCGGATTCAAAGTGTTTATACGGAAGAAAATTTACAAATTGTCTTTCTTGACACCCCGGGAATTCATAAACCCAAAACCGAACTGGGAGAGTTTATGGTAAAGACCGCTAAGGCCAGCCTACGGGATATGGATGTGATTCTCTTTATGGTAGACGAGAGCGACCGTTTAGGTGGGGGAGATCAATACATTTTAGAAGAACTTAAAAAGATACGAACACCAAAAATTCTTCTGATTAATAAAATAGACAAAACCGATCAGGACTCGGTGAAAAATATTATCAAACAATATGAGGATATGGAGCTTTTTGAAAGTATCATTCCCATCTCCGCATTAGAAGGCGTCAACCTTCAACGGATAATCGACGAAATTAAAGAATATCTGCCTGAGGGACCTCAATATTTCCCTGATGGAATGATTACCGATCAACCGGAACGGGTGATCATTGGAGAACTGGTTCGGGAAAAAGTACTCCATTATACGGAACAGGAAATTCCCCATGGAGTGGCAGTGGAAGTGGTATCCATGAAAGAGCGGCCAAACAAAGCTCTGGTGGATTTAGAAGTTAATATTTATTGCGAACGAAACAGCCATAAAGGTATTATCATCGGGAAAAACGGACGAAAGTTAAAGGGAATCGGAAAAGCTGCCCGGGAGGATATTGAAGGATTTCTGGCGACCAAAGTCAATCTTCAACTTTGGGTAAAAGTTAAAGAAGGTTGGAGAAATCAAAATAATATGCTTCGAAACTTCGGCTATCGGGATGACTCCTAGGAGCGCTTATGCTGGTAAAAACCGAAGGTATTGTACTGAAAAACATGAAATACAAGGAAAGTGACGGAATTCTGACGGTTTTCGCACGAAAGTTGGGCAAAGTCTCTGTCATGGCTCGGGGGGCTAGAAGTTCCAAAAGTCAACATCTAGCCGGTGCTCAGCCTCTTTGTTACAGCGACTTTGTCCTCTATAAAGGAAAGTCCATGTATACCTTAAACAATGTGGACCCGATCCATAATCACTACAAACTTCGGGAGGATTTGGATGCCCTTTCTATCGCCTCATTTTTTATCGAGCTGGTGGATACCGTCACCATTGAAGGACAGAGTAACAATCGACTGTTCACCTTATTTGTAGAGTCCCTAGGTGCCTTAGAACGCAAAGAGGGGGAGTATGCCCTGCATATATTACGATTTTTACTGCAGTTTCTCAAGTTCAGCGGGTATGAACCCTATTTAAAAGGTTGTAACCAGTGCGGAACCGGAAATTCACCCCAGTGGGTTTTGAACATGGAAGAAGGAGGACTTCTCTGTCAGCGATGTCAGGGAGAAAGTCCTGGACTTGCAAAACCTCTATCAAAGAAAGGAATCCGGTTGGCCAACTTTTTAATGGTCATTGATATTGAGGATTTAAGAGAATTAAAAGTTCATCCGAAATTGTTGAAAGAACTGGAAGAAGTATTTCAGCGGTATATGATGATCCATTTGGATAAAACCAACTTTAAAAGCCTGGATTTTCTCAGTAAAATCCGGAAGGGCTATTGACAGAATTTATGATCTTTGATATCTTTAAGATTAATCAAATAGCGACGAAGAAAAAGAAGAGTAGTTTTCGGTAGTGGTTCAGCGAGTGGAGGATCGTGTAAGCTCCATGCAACCTGAAAATGAAGGGCGCTTGGGAGTCGCAATAATTAAAGGGGATGCTACGGCATCAACTAGGGTGGAACCGCGGAAATCATCTTTCGTCCCTAATCGTCGGATTAGGGGGGGAAGATTTTTTAATGGCTTCTTTTCTAAGGATAGACAAAAAAGATCACCATCCCCATAGTATTGAGTTTCCCTTCAAATTAATTATTGGTTATTTCATCAATTATTTTCAAACAACTATGCTTATACCACCAATGGAAAGTAGCTTTTAAAAAAAGTATACAAGGAGGAAGGAACTATGAAAGAAAAAACCATGGATGAAATTGTTGCATTATGTAAATCAAGAGGTTTTATTTTCCCTGGATCGGAAATTTATGGAGGACTGGCAAATACATGGGATTATGGGCCATTAGGCGCGGAACTGAAACGAAACATTAAGGATGCCTGGTGGAAAAAATTCATTCAGGAAAACCCCAACAATGTGGGATTGGACTCCGCCATATTAATGAACCCGGAAACCTGGGTAGCTTCGGGACATATAGGAGGGTTTAATGATCCTTTAATCGATTGTAAAGCCTGTAAAGCAAGATTTAGAGCGGACCAGATCATTGAAGATCATCTTCATAAAGCAGGAAAAGAAATAAACGTTGAAGGATGGAGCAATGAAGAGATGGTAAGATTTATAAGAGAGGAAGGGATTGCCTGCCAAAAGTGTGGTAAGAATGACTATACGGATATAAGACAGTTCAACTTGATGTTTAAAACCTTCCAAGGGGTTACCGAGGATTCCACCACGGAAATCTACCTTCGACCGGAAACGGCCCAAGGAATATTCGTAAACTTTAAAAATGTTCTTAGGACCTCCCGAAAAAAGATTCCATTTGGAATCGGTCAAGTTGGAAAATCCTTTAGGAATGAAATCACACCGGGGAACTTTACCTTTAGAACCCGGGAATTTGAGCAGATGGAGTTGGAATTCTTCTGTGAGCCGGGAAAAGACCTGGAGTGGTTTGACTATTGGCTGGATTTCTGTAAAAACTGGTTGTTGGATTTAAATATGAAGGAATCCAGCATTAAGCTTCGGGAACATGATAAGGAAGAATTATCTCATTACAGTAATGCCACTACGGATATAGAGTTTAAATTTCCCTTTGGATGGGGAGAATTATGGGGAATTGCGGATCGTACGGATTTTGACCTCAGACAGCATAGTAGTCATTCAGGAGTGGATTTAGAGTATCAGGACCCGCATACCAATGAAAAATACGTTCCCTTTTGTATCGAACCTTCCCTTGGCCTGGATCGGGTAGCTCTTGCATTTTTGATCGACGCTTTAGAAGAAGAGGAAATAGACGGAGATCAGCGAACCGTGCTAAAGCTTCATCCAAAGCTTGCGCCTTATAAAGCCGCTGTCCTACCCCTTACGAAGAAACTTAAAGACGAGGCGGAAGAACTATTTTCAACTCTGGCAGGAAAATTTGCGGTGGACTATGATGAACGGGCAAGTATCGGAAAACGGTATCGTCGACAGGA
>SLKF01000121.1 GCA_007134725.1 Clostridiales bacterium
ATTCAGGCCATGGGCCATACCAATGTTCGGGAAGTGGATCAGTTTGATTATGAAGCCACGAAAAAAGTCTTAACGGAAGAAACCAATAAACCGGGCATCTCCTTTATTATTGCAAAGCGTCCCTGTGCCTTAAAGTTTAAAATTCAGGAAAACACCTTTTATGTAAATCCTAATGTTTGTATTGGTTGTCGAAACTGCATAAAAACCAACTGTCCACCGATCCGAATGAAAAAATACCATAATATCGACAAATTGAAGTCTTCCATCGATCCGGATATGTGTGTGGGTTGTAGCGTTTGTGCTCAAGTTTGTCCCGTGGATGCCATTCAGCCTAAGGGCCAACACCCGGACCACAGCAAAAAAGGCAGTGCCAAATACAAGCGTCAGGAATCCCAAAAGATGAAACTGAAGAACGAGGAACAGTAATCGGGTTTCGGAGTCATTATCGCAAATTCAAAGGAGGAGAATTATGGAAACGATTAATATAATGCTAGGTGGCGTAGGTGGTCAAGGGCTTGTGCTGACCACGGATGTGATCTGTAAGGCTGCACTAAAAGCCGGTTACGATGTAAAAAGCAACGACGTTATTGGCCTTGCTCAGCGGGGTGGAATGGTTTGGGGCTCTGTACGATTCGGTGAAAAAGTCCATTCCCCCAATATCCCGGTAGGAAAAACGGATATTGTATTAGGTTTAGAACCCCTGGAAGCTCAGCGCTGGGAACATCTTTTAAATGAAGATACCAAGGTGATTGTCAATACCAAAGAAATTTATCCAACCCCAAGCTTATTGGAAAAAGTAGACTATCCCAGCGATAAAATTGCTGACTTTTATCAGCGCTACGAACACTATCTTTCGGATTTCAGCGCCGATGCCAAGAAGCTTGGAAACCGCAAGGCTGCCAATACTGTATTACTCGGAGTAATGGCGCAGTTTTTACCCATTCCCGTAGAAATTTGGAAAGAAACCCTTGGTGAAAATGTCCCGGAAAAGGCCATCGACGTAAATATGAAAGCCTTTGATTACGGGTATGAGAATTTCAAGAAAAAATCCTAGCAATCTTCACTCCCTAAGGGTCTAGCAAATACCAACAGGGAAATAGGGAAATTGAATACTTGTTGAGCTAACCGAACATGCCTCTGAAAAGACTATGCAACTTGTCTTTTCAGAGGCATGTTCCATTTCCCAATATGCCACAGGGGATTTTCCCTCCGGTGAATTGACAAATAACCCATTCTATACTAAACTGTAGGTGGTTGAAATTCAGATTATTGATATTAATTTAGGAGGTTTTATTTTGACAAAAAAGAAAATTTTGCTTATAGGAATCGTAGTTTTGAGCATCTTTATCCTTGCTGCCTGTAGTGGCAACGACGATGATGAATCCACGGAAGAAAATGGTTCTGAGGAACTAGAACAAGGAGCAATAGAAGAACCAGAGGCCATGGATATAGAAGATCTTCAAGAGGATGACGCCATCTTGATCATCAACGGCGAAGAAGTTACCCGTGGAGAATTTGATGCCCAATTTGAAAAAACGAAACAAATGGTATCACAACAGTACGGTATTGACTTGGATTCTGAAGAAAACGCCATGCTCCTTCCGGAGTTGCAACACCAGACCATCGAAAATATCATTGGGCAACGGGTACTAACACAAGAAGCCAAAACCCAAGGGATGGAAGTCACCGATGAGGAAGTTGATGAAAACATCGGCATGCTCGTTCAACAATTTGGCGGTGAAGAAGGCTTTAAAGAAGCCCTGGAAGCCGACAACTTAACAGAAGAGGATTTGGAACAGTTGGTTTACGAAGAACTCTTGATTTCTCAATTATTTGAAACCGAGCTAAACCTTGATGGCATCGAAGTATCGGAAGAGGAAATCGAGGAATTTTATGCTCAGTATGAAATGACTATGGAGCAACAAGGGGAAGAAGTTCCACCCCTGGAAGAAATCGAAGAACAAATCACTTTGCAATTGCAACAACAAAAGGCACAAGAAGAGCAACAGACTTATGTCGCTGCCTTAATGGATCAGAGTGAAATCGAGCGATTTTATTAACAGACACCAAGGGATCCATTCATTCAAACATCATCAAGTACAAACATCCAACCATTAAAAAAACCCGCTATGTAAGCGGGTTTTTTTTTACTTTCATTTATTGCTCCGTCTTTTTACTCGCTAAAACATCGTCTCTTTATTTTTTTACCAGGATTTCCAAAGAATCATCAAAAAAATGTTTAATACCGGTGTCTGTAACATAGAAGGAAGCATCCACTTCAAATCCCACATCATCCAACCAGATTCCGGGAATTAAGTGTAGAGTCATATTCTTTTTCACGACGGTTTTATCTCCCGGTCGCACACTAATGGTTTGCTCTCCCCAATCCGGGGGATAGTTAACCCCAATGGAATAGCCTATTCTTGATTCCTTCACCAGTCCGGTTTTTGCAATGGTTTTCCTCCAGGTAGCTTCAATATCCTCTATTAATACTCCCGGCTTAATCATATCCAATGCCGCATTTAATCCTTCTAAAACCGTTTTTCCGGTGTCCACCATCAGTTTGGGCGGTTGCTTCCCTAAATAAAGGGTTCTTGCAATAGGTACGTGATAGTGTTTGTATACCCCGCAAAGTTCCAGCAGTACGGCTTCGTCGTTGTTGTACTTCTTTTCACTCCAGGTTAAATGAGGGGTTTTCGTAGCTTCTCCTGCCATCATTAAGGGAACAATTGCGGGATAGTCTCCACTGTGTTCCGGCGTTCCACTGTACTGAGCCTTGGCAACTTCTGCGGCTACATCGCATTCCCGAACCCCGGGAGCAATGGTATTCTGGGCGGTTTTCATCACCTTTGAGGCAATGGTTCCCGCAATTTTCATAAACTCGATTTCCTTATGGGATTTTACCACCCGGACCCAGTTTACCAAGGTGTTGGCATCGGTGAATTTTGCATTGGGTAAGCTTTTTTCCAGCTCCACATAGGCCCGATGGGTGAAATAGAACTGATCCATTTCCACGCCGATCACTTTTTTATCCCAGCCATGTTTCTTGATAATATCCGCGATAAAATGCATGGGGTGTTTTACTAAGGATTGTACATAATCATCGGCATACTGATAAATATTTTCATCGGATAGCATACTGGTGATCCGTGCTCCATTGGCATCCATCCCCCGACCGATCCATACGGGCTCTTCCTGGTCCAAAGATACTAATAAACACTGATGTACATAGAAACTCCATCCGTCATACCCGGTAAGATAATTCATATTTGCCGGCTGGGATATCAGTAATAGCTCTATATTCCAATCCTTCATTTTCTCCTTGGTTTTCTGAATCCTTATCTGATATTCCTCTTTACTAAATACATGCATATACCCTTCACCCTCCTTTTACTCTTTCGGTGTACCGCCAGATTTTCCATTTCGTAAAACCATCACATTGCTTTAATCCTTATACTTTACTAATTATAATTGATACTTGTAATTGAAAATCTATGTTCCTCTTGTGTGACTCCTACATATGTCCCTTACTCTTTTCTCTAACCACGGCAGAATGCACATAGCGAATCATCGTAACGAAATCAAACACCGGTAGGCCGGTAGCCTTTTGTACCGCAGAAGCATAGGGGGGTAATACGCTGCATTCCAATAAGATGGATTTCATATCCGGATAATCCTTTTGCAATTTTTCTGCAGCTTCTACTACTTCCTTTTCCACCTCTACCGTATTGAGTATTCCCTCTTCTTTTAAAAAGGCCGAGGCAAAGTAAGGGGCGTCTTCAAGACCTTCCATAACAATTCGCTCCGGAATATGTGCTTCACAAAGAGCAAGCACCTCTTTTGATAATGCATTTTTATTTGCGGTAATAATGCCGATTTTTGAGTCCTTGGGCGTTAGCTGTTTGATAAAGGGAATTTGTAAGAGGCTTGAAAGAAAAACCGGTACATCCAGTTTCTCAACCAAATCCTCTTGATACAAAGCCATAAATCCGCAGTCGCTGGTGATGGCCCGTACCCCTTCCGCTTTTAATACTTCCCCCGCACTAAGAACGGCTTCCAAAAGAGAAAGATCATGGTTCATAATTTTTTCTACCGTAAGCCCGGAAACCCGCTGAAATCGCACAGGGAAATCATACGTTGTGGCGTTCGCCACATCTCCGGGGATATAGGGAGCCTGGCTATCGAGTAAGATGATGCCAATGGCTTCTCCATAGCTCACCTGTCCCGGTCTCGTTTTGTATATCAATTTCTCACCCCTATCTTAAATTAATGCTGCATTCGGTAAGAATAAGGCAATCTGTGGGAAGATAACCAATAGTACGGTTACCAACAACAGAATTAAGATGAAAGGTGGAGTACCTTTAATGATTTCAAAGTAAGGTCGCCTAAATATGAGCTGCGCCGTAAAGATATCACAGCCAAAGGGCGGTGTCGCTGACCCAATTGCAGCCTGTAGTACTACCAGTACTCCGAGTAAAATTGGATCCACGCCTGTTTGGAGTACGTAAGGTGCGAAAATGGGACTCAGTACATAAATAGCAACAATGGGATCCACAAACATACAGGCGATAAAATACGCTACCACCACGATGAAAATTACGTAAAGTCTTGACGGGTCGTCTCCAAATAGGGGTGGTAAATAGGTTTGCGGAATTCTTAAGAAACTCAGTAACCAGGAAAAAGCATTCCCGGCTCCAACTAAGATAAAAACAACCCCGGTTACAATTCCGGTTTGTAGAAAGTGATCAACCATGGATTTTACTCGTAAGGTTCTGAAAACGAATCCTTCCAGGACCAGTGCATAGGCTACCGACATGGCTGCAGCTTCCGTAGGACTGAAAAATCCTCCGTAGATACCACCAATGATAATAACCGGAAATCCCATTACCAGGATTCCGCCACGAACCGCTTCTTTTCTTTCTTTCCAGTCCGCTTTTTTCGTTCCTGTAATCTTATTTCTCTTTGCGTAGATATATGAGTAAATGGAAAACAATAGAAAGATTAAGAGTCCAGGACCCACGCCTGCTAAAAACAATTTTCCGACAGAGGTTCCTGTAACCACTCCGTATACAATAAATCCAATACTTGGGGGAATTAAAAAGGCAATATCACTGGAATTAATAATCAGTGCCAGACTAAAGGAGCTGGAGTATCCCGCATCCAAAAGCATGGGACGCATGGTCCCTCCAATGGCCGCTACCGTTGCCTGGGTAGAACCGGATACCGCACCAAATAACGTACAGGCTGCATTTGTGGTAATAGCCAGTCCTCCGGGGATGTGGCCTAAAAAAGCTTTCACCATTCGGATCAATCGTTTTGCCGCCTGCCCCGAGGTTATGATGTTCGCCGCTAAAATAAACATCGGTACCGCCACTAAGGAAGGTGGAATAATCCCGGTTACAACCTGTTGAATGATTACATTGCTAAAGTCGAAGGTTGGCATTTGAAACGTTACGTATATAATCAGGGACCCTAACAACACCACCATGAAAGGAAAACCAAACAGCAGTTTTAATATCATCGTACCAACTAGTAAGAGCATATGACCACCTCTCTTTTATGGTTTCTTATTTTCATCGGAACCAACCTCATCTTTTTCTTGTTTATCTTTCAGTTCATCGGACAATTCCTCCGCAACGCCTCCGTACTCATCTGCTATTTGCTGCAATTCTTCTAATTCGTAATCTCCCTGTTGCTCCGGAGATAACCATACTTCCCGCTCTGAAATATTTTTTACAATGGTTCGAATATACTGAATTCCTGCGGAAAAAAAACCGATTGGAACAATTATGAGAAAGATCCAATAAGGCAGTCGCAGTGACGGTGTTACCTGACCGGTCAATCGAGCTTGACTCATATAACCATAGGCATAGGTCGCCATTAAAAACATAACCACCCCACTGACTACGCAAATGACAAAAATCATAACCTTTTGAAGTCTATAGGGTGCGGCATCAAAAAATGCTCCCATACGAATATGTCGTGCTTTCCGGACCGCATAGCTCACCCCGGTAAAGGTAATAAGAATGGTAAACATCTCCGTCAATTCTTCCACAAAATGAATGCTTGTGAAAAAGGTTCGAGCAACTACATTGGCAATTACGAGACTGGCCATGGCTAGTACGGAAAGGGAAAGAATGATGGTTTCAAACCACTCCACTCCTTGTCCAAGCATATGAAAAAGAAAGGAGATTCCCCTCTTTTTATTGGTTTCCATATCAACGCTCCTTTCTATGATCACGGCGGCTCAGTTGGAGCCGCCGCCATATTCTTTCCATAGGTTGCAATATTATCCGTCTTTGAGAAAGTGCTTTATAACCTAGTCTTCAATTCCTAAGGCTTCTTTTGCATTTTCAATATCCGCCAGTAGTGTGTCTAAAATCTCCTGGGCTTGAGGTCCACCAATTTCTAAGAATTTATCATATACCGGCATGGCTCTTTCCTTAAATTCTTCCAATTCGTCACCGGTAATTTCATGATATACAAGATCCTCTCTTTCATCCAACATGGCTTGAAGGTCTTCCTCATGACGGGCATCAATCCACTCCGCGGAGGGAAGAATCGAATCGATCCAGAAGTTTCTCATTTCCTGCTGTATTTCTTCCGGTAAGGAATCAAAGAACTGCATATTTACGGTTGGAATTCCGGTAAAAGGTTCGGCAAATATATCGGTTAAATAATCCTGTACCTCATAGAAATTCATACTTCGAATGGCAAAGATCGGATTTACCTGACCATCGATCAGATTCGTTTGAAGGGCCCCATAAATCTCTCCATAAGCCATTGGGGTCGGAGCTGCACCGTAAGCTCGATAATCTTCTACCAGTAAGGCAGAACCCATAACCCGAACTTTAAATCCATCCATATCATCTACGGATTCAATCGGTCTATTGGAACTTATGGTTTGCCATCCTTCATAAAGTACGCTTAAAGGTACTAAACCGTTTCGTCTAAAAGCTTCTTCCAGTACGTCCATAAAGTCACCATTTCTTACTACCCAGTCCAAGGTTTCCGGCATATGATCCGGTGGCCATAGATAGTGTAGAGCTAGCACCTGGGCTTCCGGTACAAAGGAGCTGATCCATGCAAAGTCACTGAACACATACTCCACCACGCCTAACTGGGCTAGTTCATTAATATCCCGGGTATCCCCTAAGGTTCCGTAAGGATAAACGTCTACATCGTATTTCCCATCGGTTACTTCTCTCATATGGTCCGCATAATTTTCTCCCCATACGGTCATAAAGTCTCCTTCAATTTCTTCAGAAGCAAATCTGGCTTCAATGGGCTCCGGCAATAAGTCTCCCAAGCTGGCTTCCCCATTTTCGTCTCCGTTTTCGTCTCCGTTTTCGTCTCCATTTTCCACACCGTTTTCTCCCTCGGCTGTCGGTTCTTCTTCACCATTACCGCATCCCACAAATACCAGCATTCCGATCAACAACATGCTTAACATCAGTACCAGCAATTTCATATTCCTGTTACTCTTCTTCATACCATTTCCTCCTTTAAATTTGGGGTTGCCTTCAGACTTCCTGGACACAATGCTTCAACTGCTTTTCATTCTCTTTTCTAAATATTCTGTGAATTTATGGTGCAACTAATCCACGGTTATGATTTTCCCTAGGTCTTCGAATTCCTCTCAAGGTAGTTCAGGGCTCCTTTCACATAGAGCTCCACCCCTTGAGGCAAGACGTCTTCATCGATGTTAAACCGAGGATTATGATGTGGAAAATGGGTTTCCTTTCCTTCATTCCCGGTTCCAAGAAATAGAAATACCCCGGGGATTCTAGAGGTAAATTCCGAAAAATCTTCACTGGCCATGGTTCGATAGGGGATTACTTTTTCCTCATCCTCTACCACTTCCTTTGCCACCGGAAGGATATCGCTGACTAATTTAACGTCATTGATTAAGGGAATGTTCTCCCGGACCCAGGTAAGTTGGCATTCACAGTGATGAACCCTTGCCACATTTTCCGCTAAAAGTTTCAGCCTTTTGATCGGGGGATCTTCGGAATCGTCATAGAGGGTTCGAATAGAGCCTTCTAAGGTTACTTCATCAGGAATAATATTCGCCTTTGTTCCTCCATTGATTTTACCAAAGACCAGGGTCATGGGTTTCATACTACTGGTTTCCCGAGTTTGAATTCGCTGAGCACTTACCACGATATCCGATGCGGCTATTATAGGATCTATGGCGGTTTCCGGATACCCGGAATGGCCTCCATAACCGGTTACTTTCATCTGGAAAACATCCAAACCGGACATAATGCCTCCGGAAGAAACCCCGATGGTGCCTGATGGTAAGGGGGTCCAGATATGAACGCCGATAGCCCCATCCACTTTGGGACTTTCTAACACCCCGTCTTCAATCATCGGTAGGGCACCGGCATTTTCCTCATCCGGTTGAAAAACCAGCTTAATCGTACCTTGCAAGGGTTCTTTCATCCGGGTGAGTATTTTTGCCGCCCCCAGTAACATGGTCATATGGGCATCATGGCCACAGGCATGCATTACCCCGGGATTTTTTGATGCATAGGCCACTTTATTTTCTTCCTGCAGGGGCAATGCATCCATATCCGCTCGCAGCATGAGTACGGGGCCCTTAGGATCTCCTTCAATCAATGCTACCACACCGGTCTTTGCAACTCTTTTCGTCGTCAAACCTAAATCCTCAAGATATTTTACTATAATTTCAGCACTTCGATGTTCTTCAAATCCCAGTTCCGGATGCTCATGAAAGTCTCTTCGCATTTCGATAAGCTCCGGGTGTAATACTTTGGTCTGTTCTTTAATCCAATCCATTCGGCTGACCATCTCCTTTACTGCGGTCTTACTTCCCTTCAGCCAATTCCTTTTCTTCCCCTTGCCACCCCAGGAAATAGGAAAGTTTTTCCGTTGCTTCCTTGAGGCCCTCTTTAATATCTTCAATTTTACTATAGGTCTGTCGTATACTGGCTCCACTAACGCTGATGGCGGCTACAATTTCGTTATTAAAATCCCTGACAGGCATGGCCACACAGGTCAGTCCGGCGGAAAACTCTTCATCGTCCACACTAAATCCCTGTTTCCTTATTTTCCGAAGCTCCTCCATTAATGCATCCAAGTCGGTAATGGTGGCGGAAGTATATTTTTCAAACTTTCGCTGACCGAAGATTTTTACCACTTCCTCTTTGGTCATCTCCGAGATCAAGGCTTTTCCCATGGCGGTGGCATGTAGGGATTCCCTTGCTCCAATTTGAAGATTCGCGATGAGGGATCCCTTGGCGGTAACCTTTGAAATGGTTACGACGCTGTCCTCCACTCGAACCCCTAGATTTACGGTTTCCTGGTATCTATTGCATAGGTCCTGAAGAATAGAAATATCAAAATTATATAGATTCCGTTGTTGTGGAATGACATTCCCAATTTCAAAAAGCCTCCATCCCAGACGGTATTTTTTGGTATCGGGACATTGGTCTATATAATTTCTTGCCGTAAGCGTATCCACAATACGGTGCACCGTACTTTTCCCAATATTTAATTTCATGCTGAGTTCGCTTACTCCCAGTCCTTCCTGAAAACCGTCTTCCGATAGAATTTCTATAACTTCCAATGCCTTATCAATGGTCTGCACCGGATACCTTGCAGCGTGTTGCGTTTTCTGATCCATTTCCTTCACCCTTCCTTTTGCTATGGACAACCTATTTAAACATAGTTTATGTCTTATTATACCAAAGAAATGGGGTTGGAAAAAGGTTCTCTTATTCAGAAAACCTTTTCAGTTTTATACCCAGCCACGGGCCTTCATGGATTTTTGCAATTTTTGCAATGCATTAATCCAAGCAGCGTTTCTCATTGATGTATTTTTTCCCTCGGCAGTTTCCATGGTTTCTCGATAAGCCTTGGTAATTTGTTCCTTCAGCTTCGAATTAATTCGATCCAAATCCCAGTATTCATCGGTCAACCCCTGGGTTCTTTCAAAGGAACATACGATGGCGCTCCCGCAATTGGCCAGCACATCCGGTATTACATGAATGTTTTGCTCCTCCAATACTTTCTCTGCATCAGGAGTTACCGGTCCATTGGCACATTCCACGATCATTCCGGCCTTTATTTTTTTCGCGTTGCCTTCGTGTATTACGCTTTGAACCGCGGAAGGCATGAGGATATCAACATCCAGTTCCAAAACTTCATCCTTATCAATGGTTCGCTCACCGGGAAAGCCACCGACACCCCGATGTTCGTCTACATAGGCTTCCAGCTTATCCACATCTAAACCATTAGAATCATACACTCCACCGGAAAGATCGGCAACGCCAACAATCTTATAGCCTTCTTTGCTTAGAAGTCTGGCAGCAATTCGTCCTACATTCCCAAAACCTTGCAGTGCTACGGTTGCGCCATCCGGCACCTTTCGATCCCGTATGGCTTCCATGGTTACAAAAAACGCTCCGGTTCCTGTGGCCTCCATACTACCCAAGGTTCCACTGGTTTCTGCGGGTTTATCATTAATCGCTGCGGGACTGTGGAATCCGTTAATTTCTTCATATTCATCCAGCATCCAGGCCATGGTTTTTGCGCTGGTTCCAATATCCGCTCCGGGGATATCCACCCAGGCTCCTTTTACGGGAAGTTTTCGAATAAAGGCTCGGGACAGTCGTTCCAGTTCCCCTTCGGAAAGTTTCGAGGTATCTACTCTTACTCCCCCTTTTCCACCTCCGGCGGGAATTCCTGCCACCGCATGCTTAATGGTCATCCAGAATCCTAAAGCTTTTACCGTATCCAGATCCAAATCCGGCACAAACCGGGTTCCGTTTTTCACCTGTCCTCTGGCGTCATTGTAATGTACTCGGAAAGCATCAAATATTTCATAGTCTCCATTGTCCATTTTCATCGGAATGGTGAATTGAAAAATTCTTTTGGGTTTGCTTAAATACTTTACGACATTGGGCTCAATATTTGCCATTTTACTGGCTTCCTGTAATGTGCTTAGGGCTGTTTCAAAAGGATTGTTACTCATATGATCACTCCAATTCTCTGATTTTAAAGATTTTTCACACCACCTGCTGTTTTCAGTGGTGTGAAAGATCTTCATAGGATAACAAATTTTCAGGTTAGAAGAAAGTTAGGGTCTTGGAATGGCTAAATCGTCCGTATAATCATTAAAGGTCAGGCTGGTTTCTCCGTCATCGCACCACTCTTTAGAAATTTTAGCCATTCGAACTTTTACCTTTACCAGGTGGTTTAAGGTAGCATCATCATGCCAGGAATTGTATAGATCGCACTCGTTTTTACCGGGCTCAAACTTGAAATATACGGGCGCACAAATCCGTGCAATTTCTTCGGCTTCCACGTGGCGTTGGTTTCCTCCCATAGAGTCAACAATACTCATATATACATCCAATGGAATGTTGGTTACTTGTCGAATTGCTGCAAACATGCCAAGGGAAAGATCCGCTAAGGGGTTAAAGCTGTCGGCTCCCATTTCCTCCAACATTTTTGCCCCTACCGCATTTCCGTGTCCTGCAAATACGGAAACTTTAAACTTTACATCCGCAGGAATCAGGCCATCGGCTCGAAGCTTATTGGCTAAGTATAATAATCCTTCATCGGGAATTAAGAATCCTCGGATTCCCGCTTCGATGCATCGATTAACTTCCCGTAACCAAAGGTAAAGATTGTGTTGTCCCCGGACTCTCATACCGGATACATATCCTTCCGGAGTTCCGTATTGTTTACCCGTATCCCATGCACGGGTGGGCATTGGGTTTACCAGGGTTTCCATCTTTGCATCGTGACCGATCTGTGCATAGTACTTCAGCTCTTCCTTATCCAGTAGGGCCGATCCTCCTACGGTACCGATTACCCGGTGAATCTGTATTTTTTGTTTTTCCGATTCTTTAACTAAGGTCTCAAAGTTTGAAACATTTTCAATTCCCGGCACTTCCATCCGGTAATGGGCCCCACCGTCAAAGGTTACCTTTGATGATGGAAGATCATGAAGATCGTCTAAGGGAAAACCCAGATTTTCTTTGATGTGCTTTTCAATTTCTTTCATCGACATAATAATTTCCTCCTCTAATTTGGTTTATTTATTTCATTTTTTATCGCTTCTTCGATTCTAAAGATTTTACTTAAACTCGTTAAACAGTTTCTCGAATTCCTCTTCCGGATCCGTAATATGATATACATACTCGTCGGAAGGGAAAACCCCTTCTTTTACATCTTTGATATACTCTTTATAAGCATTGGTCTCTGCTTCCGCCACGTTTGCATATTTCTTAACAAACTTCGGAGTAAAGGCCTGGAACTTGCCCACCATATCGCTGCTGATTAATAATTGCCCGTCACAATCTCCTGCGCCGATGGAATATACGGGAATGTCTAATTTTTCCGTAATAAATCCGGTTACTTCCGGTGGTACCGCTTCTACCAGCAGGGCAAAAGCTCCCGCTTCCTGTACCGCTAAGGCGTCTTCAATTACGCCCCGGGCATTCTTAACGGTTCTTCCTTGGGCTTTAAATCCACCCAATTGTCCCGAGCTTTGAGGGGTGAGTCCAATATGTCCCATCACCGGAATTCCTGCATCGGTAATGGCCCGAATTCGGCTTTGCACCCGAACACCCCCTTCTAATTTAATGCAGTCGGTGTCCGCTTCTTTTAAAAACCGTACGGCATTTCTCACCGCATCTTCATCAGAGACTTGATAGGATCCAAAGGGCATATCTCCAATAATCCAGGTTTTCGGGGCTCCCCTTCTTACGGCCTGACAATGGGAAATACAGTCTTCCATGGTTACGGGTATGGTGCCGCTATATCCTAAAGTTACCATTCCCAAGGAATCCCCTACTAAGAGCATATCCATTCCCGCTTGTTCCGCAAACATGGCGGTGGGATAATCGTAGGCTGTGATCCAGGCAACCTTCTCACCGGCCTTTTTCATTTTCATGAGATCCAGTATGCTTTTCTTCTTTGCCATTTACAATCTCCTCCTCTGCATTCTTTTCCTACTAAACTAAACTTCACTTCCTTAAGCCTTGTCTTTATGTGACCTTCCTTTTGTCCACGAATGAAAATTTTTTCATATTAGAACAGCTGTCTAATTACATGTAATCACTTTAATTTTTTCTTATTAAAAAGTTTTTTTATCACCCCTATGTAACAATTAACCATCTGGTGTTGAAGGTTCCTAACAATTATTCAATTTTATAGAACGCTGTTCTAACTAAAATATTATTATATTTCTTTTCCGGTGTCAATGGTTATTTTTCAGAAAGTTTCAAATAATTTAATGTATTCGTAAATTTTTTTTTGTATAGTCTATTTTGCAAACTTTTGACCCCAAACACTTTCTCCCGTGAAATCCGGGTTTTTTTTCGTGAATATAACAAAAAAGAAGCCCCTCATTTTCTTAGAGGCTTCTTTTGTTTTATTACTCTATTTTTTACTTTATATTATTCTTTTTCCCCGGGAAAGTTTACGATGAATTCAGTTCCTTTACCTTCAATACTTTTTACCTTTATATGACCGTTTAATGATCGCACTGCATGTTTCACTATCGCAAGACCCAGTCCTGTGCCCCCCACCTTACGGGATCGTCCTTTGTCCACCCGATAGAAGCGCTCAAAAACCCGTTCCAGATCCGCTTTAGGAATCCCGATCCCATCATCCTTAATACTTAAATAAATTCTTCCCCTTTGCTGATAGGCTTTAATCTGAATTTCTCCGGAATTCGGGGTGTATTTCACCCCATTATCCAGCAGATTAATTAACATTTGCTTAAACCAATCAAAATTTCCCTTGATTTTGGCCAACCCGTCTTCAATTTCCACAGAAAATCGAATATTTTTCCCTTCCGCAATGGGTCGTACAATGTCCAAGGAATTTCCAATGGCCTCTTTTACATCAATACGTTCTTCTTCGTAGGATTTTCGATGATTCTCAATTTCCGACAGTGTGAGGATGTCATTGATCAATCGGGTCAGTCTTTCCGCTTCTATTTCAATAATGTCTAAGAAACGCTGTCGTTGTTTTTCTTCCTCCACCGCTCCACTTTTTAGGGTTTCCACAAAGCCTTTTATGGATGTCAGGGGGGTTTTTAGTTCATGAGAAACATTCGCTACAAAATCGGAACGCATGGTTTCCAGCTTTTTCATCTCCGTTAAATCTTCAATGGAGGCTACGATCCCCAGACTGCGGTTGGGATCCTTGGGCACCCGAATAAGACTGGTGTTCACTTTTAAATGTTTTTTGCTGGGATACTTCAACTCCCATTCCATTTGGGTTTCCTGGTTCTCATCAAAAATCTGTTCCACCCGTTCCTCCAGAATATGATCCCGGACCACTTCTAAAATATGCTTTCCATATACCGCTTCCCCTTTGGTCTCAAAAAGAATTTCCGCCGCAGGATTAAATAATATGATTTCTTTCTTTTGATTCACTGCAATGATGGGATTGGTAATACTGGTAAGCAGTGCCTGGAGTTTAACATTTTGATCTTCTAATTCTTCAAAGGAATGCTTCAGTTGAATTCTCATTTCGTTAAATGTTTCAGAAAGCTCTCCCAGCTCATCCCCACTGCTTACAATCAAGGGTTTATCCAGGTTTCCCCTAGCAATTTCTTTCGAAGTATTGGTCAGCTTTTTGATCGGTTCAAGGAATTTATTGATAAAGCGATAGCCTAAAATCGAAGCCAGTATTACACCGGCACCGATGGATATCAGTACGTAAATCAGCATTTGTCGATTAATCTCTTGTATTTCTGAAAGGGATAGGGATAATCGAACCACTTGAATACTTCCATCATCTAAATACTGGGGGATTGCCACATAGAGCATTTCTTCATTTACGGACTCGCTTAGCCGTATGGAACGTCCGATTTCTCCCTGCAGGGAGATTTGTATCTCTTCCCGATTTAAATGGTTTTCAAAACCGGCTTCCGTCATGGCCGTATCCGCCAACACCCGACCTTCTTCGTTTACAATGGTTATTCTTGCATCCAAAACCTCTCCAATGGATAAAACTCTCTGTTGTAGCGCCGCCTCCTCTGTTGGTTCCTCTAAAAGAAACCCTTCTACAAGCTTTGCATTATCCAACAGACGATTTTCCACTTCCTCGATGTATCGGCTTCGAATAAAGCTCATGGGTAAAAGCCCGGCGAGAAGGGTTCCGGTTAATAAGACTACCAGTAGCAGTAAGATCAGCTTCTTCTTCATTCTTCCCGCCCTTCTTCCCCAAGCATTTTGTAACCGATGCCTCTCTTGGTTAAAATGTAGGGATTTTCCTCATCTTCTCCAATTTTTACCCGGAGATGACGAATGTGGACATCCACGGTGCGACTCTCGCCAAAATATTCATATCCCCATATTTTATCCAATAAAAAGTTTCGGGATAAGACTTTCCCATGATGCTCCATTAATAATTTTAACAGATCAAATTCCTTTGCGGTAAGGGGAAGCACTTCTCCTTTTTTTCGAACCTCCCGACTGTCAATATCAAGGTTTAGGTCTCTAACCTTGTAGTGACTTTTGACCTCCGGTTGATCATAACTGCTTCTTCGAAGTACCGCCTTAACCCTTGCCTGGAGTTCCCGGACATTAAAAGGTTTCGCCAAATAGTCGTCGGCTCCAACCTCAAGGCCCAGTATCCGGTCGGAGTCCTCGTTTTTTGCTGTCAGCATAATAATGGGAAGTTGCATCAGCCCTTGTTGATTTCTGACCTTATTACATACCTGAATCCCATCAATTCCAGGAAGCATCAGATCCAAAATCATCAAATCCATTGGCTCTTTACTTAGAATTTCCAAGGCTTCCTCTCCGCTTCCCGCAGTTCTCACCTGATATTCTTTTTCTAAGTTGAAGCGAATCAACTCCAAAATATGAACTTCATCATCGACAATCAGAATTCGCTTTGCCATAAGGGCCCTTCCTCCTTTGTAAAAAAAGCTAGGCTTTTGCCTAGCTTCTAGTTGATCTTTAACCGTTCTCCCGTGACCATATAAATGATCCGTTCCCCGATATTCGTAGCATGGTCCGCCGTACGCTCTAAGTATCGTCCTATAAACAGTAATTGTGTCGCTTGTTTTATAATTTCAGGGTTCTCCAGCATCATTTCGATCAACTCTAAATAAATGGCTTCATAAAGATCATCCACCTGATCATCATCCTGGTCCAGCTCTTTGGCCAGCTCAATATCCTCATGCATAAAAGCATCCAGAGACTTATTTACCATATCCTCTGTCAGTCTGGCCATTTTGGGAATATCGATCAAAGGCTTAATGAGTTTATCCTCTCCGATCTCCAGGGTCACCTTTGCAATGTTTACTGCATGATCTCCCATGCGCTCAAGATCCGTAATGATTTTTAAAATGGTACCAATGGTTCGAAGGTCCCGGGCAATGGGCTGTTGCAATGCGATTAAATTCATACATTGATTCTCTATTTCCAACTCCAACCCGTCGATATCATCATCCAGTTCAAATACGGACCTCGCACGATCCAAATCCTGCTTTGCCAAGGATTGTACCGATACTTCAATAATGTTTTGAACCATGGATCCCATTTTTAAAAGCTTGATTTTTAACACTTTTAGTTCTTCTTCAAATTGACTTCTCAATTTATCCACCTCGTTTATGAAATTTATACCATTCTTATACCCTAATTCTTGTGTCTTTCCACAGTTTTTTTATACGCTTTCTTATACGTTTTTTATATATAACTTTTCCATTAGCCAAAACGTCCGGTTACGTAATCTTCTGTTCGCTGATCACTGGGCGTCGTGAAAATTTTATTCGTATCGCCCTGTTCAATGATTTCTCCCATTAGAAAAAAACTGGTTTTATCTGAAATCCGGGCCGCTTGATGCATTGAGTGGGTTACGATAACAATGGTATAGTGCTTTTTCAATTGGGTAATCAACTCTTCGATTCGATTCGTGGCAAGGGGGTCGAGGGCGGAGGTGGGCTCGTCCATTAACAGCACTTGGGGTTTCATGGCTAAGGCCCGGGCAATACACAATCGTTGTTGTTGTCCACCGGAAAGACCTAAGGCCGATTTATTCAGTCGATCCTTCACTTCTTCCCAAAGCACCGCTTCTTTTAAACTTTCCTCTACGATTTGATCCAGGTCTTTTTTATTTTTTACACCACTTCGACGGGGTCCGTAGGCCACATTTTCATAGATGGACTTGGGAAAAGGATTGGGTTTTTGAAACACCATACCGATTTTTCGCCGAAGGGCCACCACATCCAAGTCCTGATCATATATTTCTCTGCCTTGAAATTTGACTTCCCCCTTGGTGGTTACCCCACTGATCAGATCATTCATCCGATTAAGGGTTCGAAGGAAAGTGGATTTTCCGCAACCGGAGGGGCCGATTAAGGCACTGACTTTATTTTTTTCAATGATGGTGTGGATATTTTTCAGGGCTTGAAAATCTCCATAATATAGGTTTAAATCCTTCACTTCGATAATGGCTTCCGTATTTTGAACATGGGACATATTAATTCCTCCTTAAAATCTATTCTAAATGACTCATTTTTTTAAATTTTAATCGTATCACCGTGGCCAAGGCGAAAAATACTCCTACCACCCCAAGCAACACTAAGGCTGTTCCGTATTTAATCGATTCCGGCATTCCCGGAACTTGCGTGGACACAATATATAGATGATAGGGAAGGGCCATGACCTGATCAAAAACCGAGCCGGGAAGTCTTGGTATGAAAAACGCGGCTACGGTAAGGAGTATCGGTGCGGTTTCCCCGGCGGCTCTTCCTATTCCCAGGATGCCTCCGGTCATGATCCC
>SLKF01000002.1 GCA_007134725.1 Clostridiales bacterium
CTGTTAGAACTACCAAAGCCAGATGAAATGACAGGGAAGAGTTTAATAAAAAATCAATAAAGAATTTAAACAATAGAAAACGATTTAGTAACTAAAAAAACATATTTAGAAAGGAGATTTATATGGATACGATTACTAATATTTACGCAAGAGAGGTTTTTGATTCAAGGGGAAATCCAACTATTGAAGTGGAAGTAGAATTGGAAAGTGGAGGAAGAGGCCTAGGAATCGTTCCTTCCGGAGCTTCTACAGGTGCGTTTGAAGCCGTGGAACTCCGGGACGGAGACAGTAATCGACTTTTTGGAAAAGGGGTCCTGCAAGCTGTAGAAAATGTAAACCAGATCATTGCACCGGAGTTGATCGGTCTTAACGGATTGGATCAGCAAATGATTGATGAGACTATGATCGCCTTGGACGGAACTGATAATAAAGGAAAACTGGGAGCCAATGCAATTCTAGGGGTTTCAATAGCTACAGCAAAAGCTGCCGCGGATACTTTGCGAATTCCTTTATATAAGTATCTGGGTGGAGTAAATGCAAAAGAGCTTCCTGTACCGATGATGAATATTTTAAATGGAGGAGCCCATGCAGATAACAACGTGGATATCCAAGAGTTTATGATTATGCCTGTAGGTGCCAAATCTTTTAAAGAAGGTATGATACAGTGTGTAGAGATTTACCACACCTTGAAAAAAGTACTACAGGAAGAAAACCTTGCCACCGGCGTCGGTGATGAAGGCGGCTTCGCTCCCAATCTTTCTTCTAATGAAGAAGCGCTACAAATTATTATTCGAGCTATAGAAAAAGCAGGTTATACTCCAGGAACCGATATTAAATTGGCATTAGACGTTGCTGCTACTGAAATCTACGATGGTGAAGCAAAAGTTTACAAGCTTGCCAGTGAAGGGGTAGAGAAAACGGCAGAAGAAATGGTCGATTATTACGAAGAGTTGGTAGCAAAATATCCAATTATCTCCATTGAAGACGGTTTAGATGAAGATGACTGGGAAGGCTGGAAAGCCCTTACGGATCGGTTAGGGAAAAAAATACAAATTGTAGGAGACGATCTGTTTGTAACGAACACAGAAAGACTCAGCAAAGGAATTAATGGGAAAATTGCCAACTCTATTTTAATAAAATTAAACCAAATCGGTACCATTACAGAAACCTTGGATGCTATTGAAATGGCCAAACGAGCTGGATATACCAATGTAATTTCTCATCGTTCCGGAGAGACGGAAGACTCTTTTATTGCCGATGTTGCCGTGGCCACCAATGCGGGGCAGATCAAAACCGGAGCCCCTGCAAGAACTGATCGGGTTGCAAAGTATAATCAACTACTACGAATTGAAGATCAATTAAATGGTAGAGGGAAGTATCGAGGATTAGATACTTTTTACAATATCAAGTAACCAATATATGAGAATTTTCTTGATTTTTTTTCATCGATTGAAGCAAAATGCTAACGGTAAAACGTACACTAGTTTCAAAGGCCAATCTCGATAGCAAGAGGTTGGTTTTTTTTGATGATTAATCTATGAATCTTAATTGAATCTTAATCGAATCATCAAAACAATTCCATTGATTTTAACAGTTGCCTATGATAGAATAACTATGTTAAGAACAAGTATAGGAGGTGGAGGAAATGAGATTAGCATTAATGGTTGGACAGGTTGTAGTATCCTTAGTCCTAATTGCAAGTATTTTGCTACAATCTGGAAAAAGTGCAGGATTATCTGGTTCGATATCCGGGGGCGCAGAACAATTAATGGGTAGAAAAGGTAAAGGATATGAATCATTACTTAATAAAGCAACAACCGTAGCAGCCGTATTGTTTATCGGGATTGCATTAGCCCTTGTAGCAATACAATAATAAAATTTCATAAGGTGAAGGAGGAATATTAATGGAAATTGTACTCATAGCACCACTTTTAGGTGTTGTTGCGCTTATTTTTGCCTACTTTTTAACAGCCAAAGTTAAAAAAGTAGATGCGGGAACCGATCGTATGAAAGAAATTGCAGCTTACATACATGAGGGGTCCATGGCATTTTTAACAAGAGAATATAAGGCGTTAGCTATTTTTGTTGTAATTGTGTTTATTGTTTTAGGATTTGGGGTAAATTGGCTTACAGCTATGTGTTTTATTATTGGTGCTCTTTTTTCAGCTCTTGCCGGTTTTTTCGGTATGCAAGTGGCTACCATGGCAAATGTTCGAACAACCAATGCAGCTCGAATTAGTGGTATGAACAAAGCTTTAGATGTAGCATTCTCAGGCGGAGCAGTTATGGGAATGAGTGTAGTTGGTTTGGGTCTACTTGGAGTCGGAGGACTATTCTTTTTATTGGAAGCTTCCCAAGGGGCTGACGCTGCAGCGCAAATCATCACAGGATTTGCTTTTGGAGCCTCATCCATTGCATTATTCGGCCGTGTTGGTGGCGGAATTTATACGAAGGCTGCCGATGTTGGCGCCGACTTAGTTGGAAAAGTTGAAGCAGGAATTCCCGAAGATGATCCACGTAATCCTGCGACCATTGCAGATAACGTAGGAGATAATGTCGGGGATGTTGCAGGAATGGGTGCCGATCTATTCGAATCCTATGTAGGATCAATTATTTCCGCTATTGCACTAGGTCTTTTAGCTTTTGGTCTAGAGGGAGCCATGTTCCCATTACTATTAGCTGCAACAGGAATTCTGGCATCCATTATTGGTACCTTTTTCGTAAGAGGGAAAGATGGAAGAGACCCACAAAAGTCTTTAAAGGCAGGAACTTGGGTTAGTGGAATTATTACTGTTGTTGTGGCTTTCTTTTTAAGTAACTATTTACTTGATGCCACCGGTCCCTT
This sequence comes from Clostridiales bacterium, assembly GCA_007134725.1. Taxonomy (GTDB): domain Bacteria; phylum Bacillota; class Clostridia; order Peptostreptococcales; family T1SED10-28; genus Isachenkonia. Next base: position 2,846 of record SLKF01000002.1, read on the forward strand.
TGTGGCAATTGTTGCGGGTCTGGTAGTAGGAATGCTCATTGGACAATTAACCGAAGTTTACACTTCTGAAAAATACGGTTATGTAAAGAAAATTGCAAATCAAACGGAAACCGGAGCGGCTACAACAATTATTAGTGGCTTGTCCGTAGGTATGCTTTCTACAGCCATTCCAATTATTTTCATCTGTATTGGAATTTTTGTAGCGTTTAGCGCTGCCGGATTATATGGTATTGCCTTAGCGGCAGTAGGAATGCTTGCTACAACCGGAATGACCGTAGCGGTAGATGCTTATGGTCCGATAGCGGATAACGCCGGAGGAATTGCAGAAATGTGCGATTTACCACCGGAAGTTCGTGAAACTACAGATAAATTAGACGCAGTTGGAAACACCACTGCAGCCATTGGTAAAGGGTTTGCCATCGGTTCTGCAGCACTGACTGCACTTGCTTTATTTGCAACCTATACGGAAGCGGTACAATTAACAGAGATAGGAATTAGTATTACCGAACCAACAGTTATTATCGGGCTTTTAATTGGAGGAATGCTTCCATTCTTATTCTCCGCACTTACCATGGCGGCTGTTGGGAAAGCGGCCTTCGAAATGATCGGAGAAGTTCGAAGACAATTTCGGGAGTTCCCTGGAATTATGGAAGGAACGGAAAAACCGGATTATGCTCGATGCGTAGATATCAGTACAAAGGCTGCTCTTCGAGAAATGATTATTCCTGGGATTTTAGCCATAACATCTCCAATTTTCATGGGAATTTTACTAGGACCTGCAGCAGTAGGGGGTCTACTTGCGGGAGCTTTAGCCTCCGGAGTTGTTCTTGCCATTATGATGGCTAACGCCGGTGGTGCCTGGGATAATGCTAAGAAATATATTGAAAGCGGAGCACACGGAGGAAAAGGAAGCGAAGCTCATAAAGCTGCAGTTGTTGGAGATACTGTAGGAGATCCTTTTAAAGACACTTCTGGTCCCTCAATCAACATTTTAATTAAGTTGATGACCATTGTGTCCGTAGTATTTGCTCCATTATTCTTAAGCATTGGCGGACTGTTAAGTCTGTAAAATAGCATATTTTCATAAACAACTTGTGTGTGTTTATGTATTTTCAGAGTCCCTAATCTCCAGAGGTTAGGGATTTTTTTCATAGGAGGCGTAAAATGGATATACAAGAAAGCATTATGAACAATTGGTTAACTCTTTACTTTTATATAACCCTACTTTCGGCGATTGGATTTGTTGTTATGGGTTGGGATAAAAACAGAGCGGAAAATCGAAGGGGTAGAACTTCAGAAAATCAATTAATCCTTATCGCCCTTTTGGGAGGCAGTGCTGGGATTGCCTTTGGCATGCTGATTTTCAAACATAAAACTTCCAAAAAGAAGTTTTATATTGGAATACCGGGTATATATGTACTACAATGGGCCGTTCTCTTCGGGATACTTTATTATGCTTTGTAATTTATTAAAGTATACGAAAGATAGAAACTGCCTTTAGAAGGAGGGAAAACATTTGAAAATTAAAGAAAAGTTATTGGATTATATGGAAAAATCCGCTTACAAACCTTTGCTTAAAAAAGAATTGATGCGGGCTTTTACCATTGATAAAAGCCAGGAAAAAGAATTTAGTCAAGCGTTAAATGAGATGGAAAAAGAAGGTTTGATCATTCAAACGAAAACAAACCGATACGCTGTTCCAGAACGACTGGACCTAGTGGTCGGTCGATTGGAAGTTTTTCCTAAAGGGTTTGGATTTTTAATATCCGAGAAAAAGGACAGCGACGACCTGTTTATTCCACCAGGAGCAATGAACGGTGCTATGAATAGGGATAAAGTCATTGGAAGAATAGAATCTCCTAAAACTGAAACGAACCGCGCTGAAGGAGAAATTATCCGAATCATTAAACGTTGCAATGAAGAGATTGTAGGAACCTATGAAAGCAGCAAAAATTTCGGATTTGTTATACCCGATGACAAAAGAATCCAACAGGATATTTTTATTCCAAGGGGCAGTGAAAAAGGAGCTTCCACCCGTCAAAAAGTTGTCTGTAAAATAGTGAAGTGGCCCGAGGGTAGGAGAAAAAGTCCGGAAGGAAAAGTTAGTGAAATTCTTGGATACCAGGAAGATAAAGGGGTGGATATCCTCTCCATTATTAAACAGCATCAACTTCCATTAGAATTTCCTGATAAAGTAGAACATGAAGCTGGGAACTTTAAGGAC
>SLKF01000299.1 GCA_007134725.1 Clostridiales bacterium
AGCATAAAGAAGGGCGGTCTGCTAAAATGGACCGTCCATAATTTTACTTATTTGAGATAATGGTTAAATCTTGACAGGATTTCGAAATGAGGGTAAAGTGAATTAGCAAGTACTTACATAAAGGGGGATCGATATGAAAAAAGAAGCGCGGCGAGAACAAATTATTAATCAGGCAATGGATGTGTTTATCAAAAACGGATACAAAGGAGCAACAACTGCAAAAATTGCGGAAGAAGTGGGGGTTTCCGAAGTAACCCTGTTTCGTCACTTTTCTTCAAAAAAAGAAATATTTCTAGCCGGTATAAAACCGATTTTTTTAGAGACCCTGCACGCCTCCATGGAAGAGTCCAGGGAGGAAGGTGATCAGGAGCGCGTCCGAAAGTTATTAATGGAGCGTTTGGCTTTTATGTCGAGAAACCATGAACTGATCAAGCTGATTCTCCATGAAAAGGAATTATTAGAGGAATATTTAGGCGAAGATCTCTTTAGCATGATTACCCGGTCTTTTAAAAAATTTATTAAAAGTCTGGATATTGATCAAAAAAAACAGCAAATCACACTTCGATTGATTATGGGCTCAATTCTATCCTTCTTATATTTACCGGAAACGGAAGACCGGGAAGTAGAAAGTTATGTTGATGGGCTGCTTACAATGATTTTCAGTGGGAATATACAAACATAATTGACATATGTCATAAAACCGCGTAAGATAAAATTACAGAATATTTTATCAATAGTAAAAGGAGGTTCAATGATGAGTTATAGTCCAAGCTTAGGAACGACGGTGACGAACACAAAAATGCGGACGCCGGAGAATTTGTCTCCATTTTCCGGGATGTGTTCCGTATGTACTGCAAACTGTACGGGGATGTGCGAAATCGGACTTTCAGCGATCCGGGGATGGGAGGCGACCTATCCCTATCAAACCGATCGAAATCAGTTTGCCTCGGAAAAAGATTATCCATTGGATTACTCACATCTAAATATCAATGGAAGAGTTTTTGGAGCCTGGGGATGTAAGGAAGATCCCACGGAGGCAACCTATCCTAATGCGGATATGACAACTACCGTAGGGATTGATGATCCCGTGAAGTTGACCCTGCCGATCATTCTTCCCGCCATGGCAAAGCTCAATTGGAAAGACTATTACGCAGGAGCGGCGATGGCTGGAGTCCTTGTAGTGATCGGCGAAGATGTGGTCATGAAGGATCAAAATTTAATCATTCATGAGGGAAAAGTACAAAAGGCTCCGTTGATCGAAGAAATGCTTAGTGCTTTTCGAAAGTACGAAAGAGGTTATGGAGATATCGTCCTTCAGGGAAATTTCGATGATGAATACCTCGGAGTGTTGGATTATGCAGTTAAGGAACTCGGGGTCACCTCCGTGGAGTTGAAATTTGCCCAGGCAGCGAAAGGGATTCAGGGACTGGGGATTGTTGAGAGTCTGGAGAAGGCCTTAATGCTAAAACAACGGGGTTACATTATCCATCCTGACCCGGAGGATCCAAAAGTGGTGAAGAAGTTTAAAAAAGATGCCGGACCTCGATTTGAAAAAGTGGGGAAGCTTCCCATATGGGATGAAGACCATTTAATCAGAAGGGTCGCCGAGCTTAGAGCCCTAGGTGTGAAAAGAGTGTTCTTTAAAACCGGACCATTTCATCCGAAGGATCTTGCGAAAATTCTTACAATCGCATCAAAGGCTGGTGTAGATCTTGTCACCTTCGACGGTGCAGGAGGGGGATCCGGCAACAGTCCCGTAAAGATGATGAACGAATGGGGGATTCCTACTATTCAATTAGAGAGCATTCTTTATCGATTGCTAAAAGAAATGGAAAGCAAAGGCTATTCACTGCCCCAAGTTGCCATAACCGGGGGAATTGCAATGGAAGATCAGGTATTTAAGGCACTGGCCCTGGGAGCACCCTACATTTCTATGGTCGGGATCGGAAGAGCGGCGATGACCGCTGCCATGGTGGGTAAAACCGTGGAAGATCATTTAAAGGAAAATCGAGTTCCCAAGGAATTCCAGCGATTTGGAAAGACCAAGGAGGAGTTATTCGAAGGATTAAAAGAGTTACGAGGGCTTTATGTTCATGCCGACGATTTCTCCGGTGGAGCAATCGGAGTGTACTCCTATCTCGGAAGGATCAAAAGAGGGGTGCAACACTTGATGGCACTGAACCGAAAATTTAACTTAGCCAGTATTGCACGGGAAGATGTGGTCCCTTTAACTGTTGTAGCCCAAAAAGCCACCGGCTTAAAGGACTATAATGATCTTTTGGAAGAAGGATTAAAGCAGCTGTAAATTCATTGAAGCTGTTTACATGTTTCAACGGTGGATAGGATTAAAAAAAGACCTCTTAAAGCTGATCTAAAGTAAGGAAAGGGAGAGGAATAATCGATGATCAATCAGTCAATGATGATGGGAATGCTGATTAAGAAGTATCGAATTGAGCAGAACATGAGCCAGGAAGGCCTTTGCCAGGGGATATGTGCGGTGTCTTATCTTAGTAAAATCGAAAAAGGAAGCGTCACCTGCAGTGAAGAAATTTTACATCAATTGATGGATGTACTGGGCATTGATTTAACCCGGGAACCCGGAGTCTTGGAAGAGCTGGAAGAGGTTATTAAGAAATTCTACCGAAGTTATTTTCTCTATAACGGAGAGGATATGGACCATTGGATGGCTAGGCTCAACGAATCGAATGAGCAATTACAGCACTCTTTCTTAGCAATAGATTATATGCTGGTTCAGGGTTTTTATGGATTGATCAAAGGACGATTTGGAAGCGGAGATCCCGGGGAGTTTCAAAAAAAAATTTACGGCTTGTTGGACTATGAGCCTTATATGAGTCCTAAACAAACCCACTTGACCCATTATTTGATCGGTAATTTTGAAATGATGCACAGGAGTGATTTTGAAAAAGCCTTTTCCCAGTTTCAAAGAGCGGCAAGAATTAAACGAGATGGCATCACTTTAGAATCCCTTTCTTCTGTGCATTACAATTTAGGAAACTACCCTGAGAGTATACGATTGGGAGATCTGGCCTATCAGCAGTTAATGGAAGAGGGGTATCTTGAGCGGGCCATCGGAATATGTTTTGTGATTGCCGCTGCCTATGCTAATGTAAGGGATATCGATAATATGTTGACCTACTATCAGCGTCTGCTTACACTCGGGGAGAAAACAACGAACACCAGAGAGGCACCGGTACATTATAATATCGGCTCGGCCTATCTTGCGATCAGAAATTTTGAACAGGCAAAAATACACTTGGATAAGTCTTATACCTACCATGAGAAGGAAGATGCGGTAGGATTTGATAAGTTTTACCTGGTGCAAAAATTGGCGTTAGTTGCCTATGGGCAAGGAGATTATCATGGTGCAGCAAGCTACACGAAGGAGCTTCAGGAAATATTCGAGACCATAAAGGATCAAAGATTGGAGCCTTCCATGAAAACCTGTCTGGATTGGCTGGAAAGTATCTGTATCAAAAAGCAGTACTTGGAGAGTGATAGTTCTCTGGAAATACTTCGAAAACTCTATAAACAGGCGGCGAAAGATTCCCATCACGGTTTTCGAACTTTTTATGGAGACTATTTAATTGAGGCTTTAAAGGCTCGGAATAAATACAAGGAGGCTCTCAAAATCACGGAAGAGATTTTTGTGAAGTGGAAACTTTCTTCAAAACCATAAAAAAAGTAGGCTTACACTATTTCAAAGTCATGGATTTTCCCAATACCGAAGGGTATACCAAGAAAGATCATCGTGATAAAATTATTTTATCATAATAAAGGGGTGATGGTTTTGGAGTGGAAGCTGTTTAAAAATAAAAACTTGGCACTATTGGTAATCGGTCAGTTTGTGTCTCATTTCGGAAGTGGTATGCAAAGTTTTGCCTTTTCCTTGTATATTCTCCATTTGACCGGGTCGGGAACCATGTTTGCTTCGGTACTGGCTATTGGTATGGTGCCAAGGCTTATTGCCGGGCCGATTTGTGGGGTGTTTGCGGATTGGTTTGATCGTAAGAAAATAATTGTGTATCTGGATTTGCTTTCCGCCGTAATAATCGGAGGGCTGTTTTTCCTCTCGCGAACAACCGAGCTTAACATTGTACATATTTATATCACGGTAATCAGTATGTCTCTGATTTCGGCAATGTTTACGCCGGCTATTGGAACGGCTATTCCGTCAGTGGTGAAGAAGGAAGAACTGGTCGGGGCAAATGCCCTTAATCGTTTTACGTTGACCCTTTGTCATATGCTTTATCCCGTGGTGGCAGGACTGATTTTCGGTTTGTATGGAATATCGGTGGTCCTTATGATCAATGCAGTTTCCTTCATTCTCTCGGCTATATCCGAAATGTTTATTGAGCTGGAGAGCCCTAACAAGAAAAAGACTAAGCCTTCCTATCAGGATTTTAAATCTGATTTTTACGAAGGGATTAAAGTTATTCGAAGTCATAAACTGATTCGAAATATAATGGGTCTGGCTCTGGCGGCCAACGCCTTGATTGCTCCTGCAATTTCTGTAGGACTGATTTTTGTGGCCAATCAACTCCTGGAAGTTACGGACTGGCAACTGGGAATACTGCAAACCGCTTTAGTCTCCGGATCCTTGGTCGGTAGTCTATTTACTGGAGCTCTTAGCAAACGGTATAGCTTGGAAAAACTCTTGGCCTATGCGGTTATGGCTATCGGGTTACTGGTTGTTGTAATCGCCTTTCATGCATCAAATTTTTATATCGGCCTATTTACTATGAATACCATACCTTTTATCACCATGGTTGCCGTGGCGATGATGATCACCTCCATCGCCGTAATCACCAACATTGGTGTATCCTCCCTCATGCAACGGGAGGTTCCCTTAAAGATGCTTGGTCGGGTCAGTTCCGTAAAAGAGACAATTTCCATGGCGGCGGTGCCTATGGGGCAAATGTTTTTCGGGATGGTATTTGACTACACCTTAGCACCAATTCCATTTATTGTAAGTGGTACTATGGTAATTATGATTGGATTTTTCTTTTCAAGATCGATTTTGGAAAAAAAGAGTG
>SLKF01000290.1 GCA_007134725.1 Clostridiales bacterium
ATCTTCACCTCCTTTTCTTCACCCTTTCAACAATCGGTCATACTTATACGATTCATGTATGTAAACCGATCATTGTTTCTTTCACTTCCCCCTTGTTCGATATTTAACGTGTCGTAACTTGAATTATATTACACTTTTTCAGAGTATTCAATCACTCTTGAACTAAGATCATGGTTAAAATGAAAAACCGTTATAAAGTCCTAGCACTGCTCTTTCCTCTTATTTCCGTAATTTTGATTGATTAGAAAAATCAACCTCTTTGGTTGTAAAGGGTAGGCTGAAATGTTAAAATTTAGATTGCGATGCTTAAATTTTTCATACACTACTGTTACATATATTTTTTTACCAATGCTATGTTTATAAGTAGTGCTTATACACTATTATCAAACCATAATTCACAGAAGGGAATGATCTCATTATGAAAAAATTATTAGACAACGATCTGTTCAAATTCATTGTACTAGGTGTTATAATAGGGGCTATATTATTAATTGTCTTCACAAAATCCAATGACTTGTTGGGTCAGATTCCTGATTCAGGGAACGAAAACAATGAAGGAATTGGTGGGGTTGAGGAAATTCGGGAAGGTCAGGACGGCTCTTCCATCGAAACCACCTCGGAAGGAGAAGCAATCACATTGAATCCGGATTTTGAAGTGAAGGTTCCCAGTCGTTACATGGGAAGAGACTTTGATCCTTTTGAATATGCTAAGCAAAACAACGACACGGATTCGATCAGTCCACGATCTACCGCAGCCATCGTACGGGATGTTCATCATATGACCCACGGCGCTATCGTGGCAAAGGACAAGTGGGGATATTTAACATTGAACGATGAAAACATTTTCATTCTTTTAACGGAACTCGCAGCGGTGGATAGTCGAAACCATGTAGAGCGAGGTATGATTGATATGCTTTCCAACTGGTATCACGGGGATGTCAGTGGGATTGATGAAGACCATAATTTTCTTTGGGACTGGCAACAGGGTACCATTGGAGAAGCTAAAGGAATGGACTGGGAGGGCGTAGAACAGGAAATTATTGAAAGGGCTATTGAAAACGGATATAAATAGTAGAATCAAATCAAAACAAGTCCCTTTCGATGGGAAAAGGACTTGTTTATTTGACTAAATCAATCAAATAGTTGTTTGATGATTACTTATCCTAGATTAAATCCTAAAAAAACACATTAATTATCCAATTACAATTTTACGTCTTCGTGAAGAGTTAAAACTCCAAAGGATTCCTATTAGTACTGAGGAAATCAAAACTATGGCCCAAATTATCCAAGCATTATTAGTTTGCCCACCACCGGGATCCATTGTATCACTAGAAAAAGCCATAGCAATAATGAATCCTCCCATATACCCTATAACCGGGGCTATTGAAACTATACGGTTCCCAAATATCGTAGCGCTAACAATTGTAACAATACTCATAATCGCCAATAGATTTGGCCACTGAATCATTCCGTGCAGATCAAAAAAAGCAAATCGGCATATCCAATATGAGACAGCGAGTAAACCAATCATACTAAGTCCCCACAGTATTCTATTTCTTCCTTCTTTTGCTTTCATTGCTTTTCCCCCTTATAACATTCGTTCTAGCTCCTTTCAATTTCAGCTATATCCGATTGTTTATGGTCTCTAATCATTGCTGTCAAATCCTTTTAGTCTTTTTTCATTTTTACATCTTTGATACATCCATACGCATCATCAAATATTTTTCGTTGTTTAAGGGCCCAATCGTGTCCTTACTAACGCCGATATAGTCTTTACCGTACATATCGTAAATATTGGAAGATATTTTCAGCTCCGGCAGTTTTCCGATGATGTTTTCTCCGTCAAAGAGAAAAGCTAACTGAACCGGACTGCCAAAGTTTCCTTGAGGAGTAAAATCGCCTCCCGAAGCCATCATAACCAGAATTCCCGGCTCTCCTTCTAACAGTTCCTTTGCTGTTTTTTCTGATTCTTTAATGGTCAGCTGTGGACTTCCGATGGTGGGGATTCCGTCGTATTCCCCAGCCGCAGACCCGGTTAAGGGAAGCTGGTACTTACTGGCTGCTCGTTTATCGGTAAAAGGGCCGATTAGTACGCCCTCTTTTACTAAAGCGTAACGGTCGTCGGGGTTTATACTTCCTTCCACATCAAAAAACGGGGTCAGCAGGGTATCTGTAGCCTTTCGATTTTGATAAAGCGTAAAATCCTCACTAAACATTTTCGAATCTATTTTACCACTGAATAGAGAACTGTTGCTCCCATAACTGTTGCCGTCCAAATCTTTTAAAAACTTGATAAAGGGAACCCTATCCCCGGTTCGAAAGATCACCGGCAGTTTTTTCTGTTTTGGCAGATCCACCTTGTTTTGAAAGGCCGTGCAAATTTTATTGATCTCCTCCAACCCTAAATTCCGGTCATATTCCCTACCCCAAAATCCTACAAAACCGTCCATCACATTAACCGAAGTTTTTTCTTTGAACAGCAGTCCCACTTCCAGTACCCGGTCCGCAAATTGTAAATCAAGACCCAAATCATTATGGATTCGGTGTTCTTCTTCCGTCAGGTTGATTTTATTGGCAAAAATAAAATCCGGCTGTTCCTTTCGGATGTTTTCCAGAAAGATTGCAAACTCTTCTGCTACATATTTTTCATCGATGAATTTTTGGCGAAGATCTACGGATCGACTAATGTCTTTCGAGAGTTTAAAATCGTAGGGAATATTTCCCTGCAAGCTGCTGATTGCCCGTTTTAACAAATCTTCCTCCCGGTACTTTCCAATAGCACCGGCACAGCCGACTAAACCCTCTCTAAAAATCCTAAGACCGGTTTTACTGATGTTTTTTCTTCGAATCGAGTCTATCTCTGTTTGTACCACATTCAGTGAAATTTGACGAGTATTGATCGTATATTTTTCCCGGTGCATCCTAATCCCTCCCTATTGTATTTCCATCTCTTTTACTCGGACATACGGACCACCAAAGCCTATGGCTAAGGGGAATTGTTCCATTTTGCCGCAGCCCCCGGTGATAAAGGAGGCAAACTCCACCTTATCAGAAACTCCGTCAATCAGGGCCAAGGTTTTCATCACATTCCCCGTAACCACGGAAATATTTACGGGCTCGGAAATTTTCCCGTCCCGAATATAATAGGCCAGGGCAGGAGCAATCGTAAAGGTAGACATACCGGATCCGTGATTAAAGGACTCAATGTATATTCCTTCCTGAATCTCAGAAATCAGTTCCTCTTTTCTCCGGGTCCCTTGATCAATATAAGTATTGGTCATTCGAACAATTGGCTCGAATTCAAAGTTGATGGAGCGGGCATTACCCGTAAGGGATTCTTCCAAGGAGGCCGCTGTAGTGCCGCTATGAAGTCTTCCGGTTAGGATACCGTCTTTGATGATCTCGGTTCTTTTTCCCTGTGTGCCTTCGTCGTCGAAGGGTAGGTATCCACCTTGTAAAATCCCGCCGTCATCTATAATGGAGAGAATATCCGCCCCTACTTTCTTTCCGATGGCCCACTCCTTTTTCATGGTTTCATCGCCGATCATAAAGTCGGATTCGCTTTTGTGCCCAAAACTTTCATGCGCAAAGACTCCGGCTACTGCAGGGGCTAAAATCGTAGTATATTTCCCCGGCACCACGGGTCTTGCATTTTCCACAAAGTCTTCACATTTTTTGATCAATGCCTTGCACTTTTCCTGTTGATCCAATAAATCCTCAAACGAATCCGAGGCCTTTTGAAAAGATTCCGTGAACCGGTTTTTTCCTTTTACAAAGTTCATACTAATGGCAAATCCCGCCCACTGACTGTCGTAGGAAATCTCTGAGCCTTTACTGGAGTAAAAATTCTTTACCACTCTTTTGTCGTTGTAGAGGGCTTTCCAGTAGGTGATCGTTGGATTGTTATCCACTATCGGAAAATAGGAAGTTAAAAGATCCTGCTTATTTTTCATAGGGATATCGTATATCCTTTCATTATCATATTTTCGTAGGGTCTCCTTATGAACTTCAAAACCGTTAATTACCCTGTGCTGATTGATATTTTTATTCGGTGTCCCATAAGCTGACAGTTTGTTGATTTCCTCCTGTAGATTCTCCAGGTCTGTAGTGGCGCTGTAATACCATTTTTCTCCATCAAAAATTCGAATAAAGGCCCCTTTGTGATTACGGGTTTTCAGTTCCTGTATTTCCCCTAACTCGTAGATTATTTTGGTTTCAAACACTTCTTCAATTCGTATATCGGTGTATAAATCCTTTGGATAGGTAAACATGGAGTCCCTCCTTCTAATTTAAACCTTCTACTGTTTTGATGGTTGATATTTTGCTTCCCATTGTTTTCGCCAGGTTTGGAACCTCATTTCAGTAACTTCTTCCAGGGTTTTCCCTTCCAGGGAGTACACTCCCCCGTAATAAGGATCATTATAATCCGGGAAGGTATAGCCGCCAATGACTTGATCCTCAGAGGTTAAAACCCATAACTTAATTCGATCAGCACCATCTTCCATATCCAACAGTAAAGGATGATCCTCGACAAGAAACTCATAGGTTTCCACAGACTTTCCAAGATACGCCTCTGCATCCAATTCCTGAATCCCCCATATTAGTGCGTAAATTGGGCAGGCCAGTCGATCCCTATCTAAAACATACGTCTCACTTTTCCCCCCTTGGGCAACCACGGTATACCCTTTTTCTTCAATCATCTCTAAGGCGGCTTGCTCCAGCTCATCTAATTCCATAGCTTTACTGAAATCTATCGAGCTGCACCCCGTCAATACCATGCCCCAAAGAAACAATACCCCTATTACCAATAAACATTTTTTCATATTATTTTCCCCCTTACTAATCCCGTTAAATCTATATTAGCTTTTCGATTTATTTTCTTTTTTCTTCTCTTTTTCCGTTGCAGCCATGGCAATACAAGCAAATCCTAAAATAACAAAGGGCGTGTTTTGATTTCTAAATCCCAGAATGAAATAGCTTAGCCCCGCAAAAAACCAAAGCAGGTAGGTTTTCTTCTCACTCATGGAAATCTCTCCTTTACCGTTC
>SLKF01000060.1 GCA_007134725.1 Clostridiales bacterium
ATACTTCGCTGGAAAGAGTAAAAGAGGAAGCGGGTGTCGATGCTGAGGTTTTGTCAAGCGCAGGAGGATCCAGTTACGAATTTTATTCTGTTACCAGAAAAAAGCCTGTATGTAATGAAATTACTTGGTACATTATGAAGGCAAAAAACAAAGACTATAAGATAAATTTTGATTTAGGTTTCAAAGATGGGGGATTTTATCCAATGGATGAAGCCATGGAAATGATCACTTATAGCCAAGATAAGTCTTTAGTAAACCTCTCCTATAAAAAATACAAAGAAATGATGAAAAACAAGGTTAATGCAGGATAAGGAACTTTACGGAAACAGTTGAATAAAAATGAATACAAAGGGTACAATTAAAGGAGTAGCAGGAGCTGCTTCTTTAATTGTTTATCTGATAATGTTATAATTACGTAAAGACAGAAATCAAGGGTGTGATATGAATCTGTAAGAAATATAAAAGGATTAATAAAGAGGGTTCTTGTGAATATGTTATACAAAAGTCACGATTCATAGGATATGGAGCCCCTGTGAATAATGAAAAAGAAGCGCTGAGATTCATTGAAAAAGCACACCGATCTCATCCTGATGCAAATCATCATGTATATGCTTATATTATCGGTAGAAATGCTGAAATTCAAAAATTCAGTGATGATGGAGAGCCTTCGGGAACCGCGGGGAAACCAATATTAGAAATATTAAAGAAGGAAAAAATAGTTAATACGATAATCGTGGTAACCCGGTTTTTTGGAGGAATAAAACTTGGGGCGGGAGGTCTGATTCGAGCTTATGCCAAAAGTGGTAAAGAAGTCATTGAACATAACGGTGTAACCACTATGATGCTCTATCAACTTATTAATATAGAATTTGACTATCAGTATTGGGGAAAATTAGAAAATGAAGTGAGAAATCACGAGATTTTTAAATTAAAATCCGTAGATTATGATCAAAAAGTTCATTGTAAGATCTATATTCCCTCAAGTCAATTTAAGGAAGCCAATGATGTTTTGATGGACTTAACCAATGGACAAGGGATTATCATGAAAATAAGCGAAGAATATTTAAAGGAGGATTAATAATGGGAAAAATCAATGGACAGGTAAAAGAAGAAATGCTGGATAAAAAGAATTGGGCTGTAGTAGGGGTAAGTCCTAATGAAGAAAAATTCGGATTCAAAGTGTATGACACACTGAAAAACCATAAGTATAATGTTTATGGTGTGAATCCAAGATATGATGAAGTCAGAGGGGAAAAAATTTATAATGAACTGGAACCAATTTTAGATAAAGTAGAATGCATAAATTTTGTTGTCAATCCGAAAATCACTTACGAAATGATGGAAAACTTGGATCCTTCACAGGTCGAATATCTTTGGTTTCAACCGGGGGCCTATGATGATAAGGTATTGGAATTAGGAAAAAACAAAGGTTTTCACATGGTATATGGAAGTTGTGTGTTGGTAGAATTAGGAAACAGATAAAGAAAAGCACACTAAATTGAAACGGGAGGGCAGAAAATGAAGGAAAAACAGCAAAGATTCCAGTCTAATGAAGAAATAAAAGAACATATTGAAAAATGTATTGACTGGATTCGTGACATAGTGGAGACTGCGAACTGCAAAGGCGTTTTAGTGGGACTATCCGGAGGAATAGATTCTGCGGTGGTTGCGAATTTATTGGTAAGAGCTTTTCCACAAAATTCTTTAGGGGTCATATTACCTGTGGATAGCAGCAATGAAGATTTAGATCACGCTAATAAAGTAGTGGAAGCATGTAAAATTAAAAGTATCGAAATAGATCTTTCCGAAGAAAAAAATAGCATCTTAAACAAGACTAATGAAGCTTTGCATATGCTCCGTGTTCCAGTCCATGGGAATCGAAAACTTAGTGATGGAAACCTCAGAGCTAGGCTACGAATGTCAACACTTTATGCCATAGCCAATGAAATGAATTATTTAGTGGTGGGTACCGATAATAAAGCGGAACTGTATACCGGATATTTTACGAAATACGGGGATGGGGGCGTGGATATTTTACCCTTAGCATCGTTATTGAAAAATGAAGTGTATCAGTGGGGAGAATACCTTGGCGTGCCTGAAGAAATTATTCATAAAAATCCTTCGGCCGGTCTTTGGGAAGGGCAATCCGATGAAGAGGAAATGGGAATTACTTATGAAAAAATTGATCGTTATTTGATTGGCAAAGATATTCCTGTAAAAGATGAATTGTTGTTAAAAAAGCTTCATCACAGTACAGAACACAAACGGAAAATGCCTCCAATATTTGATCTCAAAAATGTTTAGAGCTTGAATTGAGTAATGATATGATAATCAAGACCATTCCTATAAACTAATCCATCTATGAATTTGGCTATGATGAAAAATCTTTAAAAATAGTTAAAAATTTAACTATAATGCCGAAAGAAATGATATAATATAGTGTAAATCAATCATATTATAAATAGTGGTAAGTTAAAACATAAATAAGGAGTGGGTAGAAGATGAAATTGATGGAAATAAAAGAACTACTAGATGCAGAGGTTTTAATCGGAGAAGACACGTTGAATACCGAAATTTATAGTGCTTTCGCCTGTGACTTAATGAGTGATGTATTAGCATTCGTAGAGGATAAATCATTATTACTTACCGGTTTAACCAATCTGCAAACCATAAGAACTGCTGAAATGATGGACATTGATGCGATTGTATTTGTTCGTGGAAAGATACCGAATCAAGAAATTTTAACCTTGGCAAAGGAAAATAATATGTGTATTTTAAGTACAAAACATATCTTATACCAAAGTTGTGGAATTTTATATAACAAAGGGCTAAGAGGGGCAAATATCATGCATAAATAAGAAGGAAGTGTAGGTGAAGTCATGGGCACTGTTAATCTAGCTTTTCATGTGGCTAAGGAAGATTTTTCCAAGGCGGGGGAAGCATCCAGCTCCATAAAAAAAACTTTAAAGAAATTGGGAATTGATTCGAAAATCATCCGAAAAGTGGCCATTGTTACTTACGAAGCTGAAATGAATATTGTTATCCACTCCCATGGAGGAAAAATTACGGTAGATATTGATACGGAGAAAATTAAAATTCAGGCCATCGATCAAGGGCCAGGAATTGCAGATACTAATAAGGCGATGGAAATCGGATTTTCTACAGCAACTCAAAAAGTTCGCGAGTTAGGATTTGGTGCAGGGATGGGACTCCCCAATATAAAAAGGAACTCTGATAAGTTCGCAATTTCTTCAGAAATCGATAAATATACAAAAATTGAGTCCTCAATATACTTAACAAAATAGTATTCGTTCATAAAATAATATTCGTTCATTAAGAAGTTTAATTGATTTAGTTTAAATACATTTGAAGGAGGGATCTTATGAAGGTAAAAGACCTGTTAAAAGAAGAAAGCTTTACTGTTATTGCTGGTGAAAAGGGATTAGATAAAGAGCTAGAAGGGGTTTATATCGGAGATCTATTAAGCTGGGTTATGGCACACCTTCAAGAGAATGAAGCTTGGATAACAATCCAGAGTCATGTAAACGTTATTGCGGTGGCAGTATTAAATGATGCAGCCTGCATCTTATTAGCGGAAGGCGCTTATTTGGATGAGGATGCGAAGAAAAAAGCCGACCAAGAAGATTTGGCTGTTATCATGACCAGTATGAGTGCTTTTGAACTTGCTGTTAAAATAAATGAGTTGATGAAAGAAAATGGATAACTTTTGGGATTTTCATATACACAGTGGATTGTCTCCCTGTGCAATGGATGACATGACTCCGAATAATATCGTAAATATGGCTCTAATTAAAAAATTAGACGGGATTGCCATTACGGACCATAATTCTGTTGAAAATTTGAGTTCTTTTTACCATTTAGCTAAAATTAAAGACATAGGGTTTCTTCCCGGGATAGAGATTACTACCCGTGAAGAAATACATGTGCTTATTTTTTTTGAGGATCTTACACCTGTAAACTATATTCGTGAAGTTCTTCAAAAAAATTTGCCTGACATTCAAAATTCTAAAGAAATTTTTGGTAATCAATTAATATATAGTATGGATGATCAGGTCATTGCCGAAGAGAAAAAGCTACTGATGAATGCAACGAAATTGACTTTTGAACAAACTTTAAATTTATCAAAAGAGATTGACGGGGTACTAATACCCGCTCATGTGGATCGAAAGAGTTTTAGTGTATTAAGTAACCTCGGCTTTATTCCTCCTGAGTTTAATGGTAAATTTTTAGAAATTAGTGAGGGAGTCAGCAAAAGTGAGTTTTATAAAGAACATCCCTCTACTAAAAAATATCAGATTCTACAAAATTCTGATGCTCACCAGCTGACTAATATTTTAGAAAGGGGAAAAGCGAATTTTTTCAACAAAGAACCATATAAATCTATACTTCAATCATTAAAATAAATCGATGAAGGAGTGATGATGTGAAGGAATTATCATTACACATCTTAGATATTGTTCAAAATTCTATTAAAGCGGGAGCTACGTTAATTGAGATCAGAATTGTTGAAGAATTAAAGAAGGACAGATTAATAATTGAAATTGAAGATAATGGAAAAGGAATGAGTCAGGGTCTGTTAGAAAAGGTAACAGACCCTTTTGTCACAACGAGAGACACGAGACGAGTTGGTTTAGGGATTTCATTGCTAAAAGCTACAGCCCAACAATGTGAAGGGGATTTGTTAATTGAGTCGGAAGAAGGGGTAGGTACAAAAATACATACTACCTTTCAACACAGTCATATTGACCGTGCCCCTCTAGGAAGCATGGAAGATACATTAGTCACATTGTTAATAACAAGTGAAGAAGTAGAGGAAGATCAAGAAAAGACAACAACGATAGATTATATATATGAGCATCAAGTGAATGATCAATCCTTTACTTTTGACACCAGAGAAGTCAAGGATATATTAGGGGAGACACCGATTAATGACATGGGGGTTTTAGACTGGATAAAGAATTACTTAAAAGAAAATCTAGAAACACTTGTTAAATCATAA
>SLKF01000306.1 GCA_007134725.1 Clostridiales bacterium
CCCCTAGAGGGTTTTTTTCTTTTTGTAACACGTTGAATAGAGCAAATCCCCTATAGACGAATTGTTTTTAATATGATTGAATATATAAATGAGGAAGCAGCTTACAATGAAAATTTCCAAGCGTGGAGAAATCTTCGCAACGATTTCCTATTAGAGGGAAAAAGGATCTATGGATCAAGGATAAGTGATTCAATAAAGGCCAGGATGCCTAAAGCTAAGGACGTGGAGAAATGAAGAAACAGCAGGGATCTCAAGATAAAAAGGAAATGTTCTTTCGGGAGAATAAGGTGCTACGGAAAAAAACGCATAAATTTCCCCTGCGAGTGACGATGATATATTTAATCATTGGCTTTTTATGGATTGGGTTTTCGGATCAGCTCGTAAATTTTATTTTTAGGGAAACCGAACAGATAACCTTGATACAAACCATGAAAGGCTGGCTTTATGTGGGCGTAACCGGTCTATTACTGTACTGGTTCATAAAAGGAAATACCAATACCATGAAGGCCCTTTATGAAAAAGTAGTGGCAAATTATGAAGAGCTGGAAAGATTACATGAAGAATTGATCTCCACAGAGGCAGATTTAGAGGAAAAATACAAAACCCTGGAAGAAAATCAGGAAAGCATGCGAATATTGAAAGAACGCTACCAACTGGCATTGGAAGGGTCAAAGGACGGTCTTTGGGACTGGAATGTAAATACGGACCGATTCCTTATAACAAAACCCCTAGAACTACTGGGATTTGAGGATGATCAAAAGATTCAACAACAACAGGACTGGTTTGATTTAATCCATCCGAAGGATTTGCCGGGAGTAAAGGGGAAAATCAATGAATACTTAACCGGGCAAAAAAATACCTATGAATCGGAATACCGGATCCGACATCAAAATGGAGAGTACCTATGGATTCTCAGCAAAGCAAAAGCCATTTGGGATAATGCGGGTAAGCCTATTCGAGTTTGCGGCTCCCATACCAATATTACGGAGGAAAAGATCCAGGAAAAAAGAATTGAAACCATGGCATACTATGATAGTACAACGAAAGTTCCAAACCGATTCTGGTTGGGAGAATATTTGGAAGAACAAATTCAAATCAGTAATGAAAGAAAAGAAAATCTAGCCATTTTCTTAATCGACTTGGATAATTTCAAAAAAGTAAATGATATTTTGACCCATGAAATGGGTGACCAGTTCCTTAAAGAAATTGCTAAAAGAATACAAAAAGAACTGGAAGACGGAGAGACGCTTACTCGTTTCGGTGGCGACGAATTTGTCGTAGTCAAAACGGGAAATCCTGAGAAGAACCGGATTTATGCAACCGCCAACCGCCTTTTGGATTTACTAAAAGAAGAAAGCACGGTTGACGGCTATCAATTTTTAATTACGGGAAGTATTGGCATTGCCATTTATCCGGATCATGGCCAGGATAAGGATACCCTTTTGAAAAATGCAGATGCGGCTATGTATGAAGCAAAGAGGAATGGAAGAGACCGGATGCGTTTTTATTCCCGGGAAATTAATGAAAAAATCCGGGAAAATATCATTCTTGAAAGTGATTTAAGAAAAGCTTTGGAAAACCAAGAATTTATCATACAGATTCAGCCCTTAGTGGAGTTTGCAACGGGGAGAATTATTGGCGGAGAGGCGCTGCTTCGTTGGAATCATAAAACAAGGGGGAGAATATCTCCCGCAGAATTCATTCCTGTTGCCGAGGAGACCGGAATGATTGTCTCTATTGGAGAGCGGGTATTGAAAAAAGTGTGTGATTTTAATCGCAGCGTAAGGGGCAAGGGGATCACTCCCGTTCCCCTATCCGTCAATTTATCGGTTCCTCAAATTTTAAATAATAGACTGATGGATAGTATTCAAGGGGTCTTGGAAGAGTCCCATTTGGAGGGATCGTTATTAGAAGTAGAGATTACAGAAAGTTTGATTATGAATAATTTGGACTATGCAATGAAAATTATGAACAAGATACGAGCCATGGGAGTGAAAGTTGCCCTGGATGATTTTGGAACCGGTTATTCCTCCTTGAGCTACTTGAAAAACTTGCCCATTGATAAGCTGAAAATCGATAAAAGCTTTATTGATGACATTGTTTCCCGTGATAGTGAGCAGGCCATAGTGAAATCCGTAATTGATATGGCCAAAAGTCTTAAGATCCAAACCGTGGCCGAGGGGATTGAAACGAAAGAACAATGGGAGCTGTTGAAAAAGTATGGATGCGATGTAGGACAAGGATATTATATGTATCGACCCATGGACCTAAAGGATTTTAAGCAAATTTTAAACGAACAGGAAAAACAAGAAAAGAGTATGAAAATTATACATAAAAATTAATTTTTATACTTGACAAGGGTTAAAGGAAACACTATAATACTAGTAATTTAGAAAGAGTTTTATAAGACTTAAAGACGATGATGAGAAGAGTAAATATTCATTGGATTTACAGAGAGCCGGGGAAGGTGAGAAGCCGGTATGAAAAGAGTATTGAAAAACATCTCGGAGTTACTAACCAAAATGGTTTGTCCAGAGTAGGCTTAGTCGGCACCCGCCGTTATACGGGGGCTCTATCGATGCATAATCCGTAGAAGTCATGAGAGGGCTTTTGTAAAGCCAATAAAGGTGGTACCGCGAAACTTGAATCTTTCGTCCTTTAAATTTAATTTAAAGGAGGAGAGTTTTTTTTATACAAAAAATAGGATGCACACATCACTCAGAAATAAATTATAAATACAGTACGGTGACAATCGGTTCAAAAGGGACCAAGAAAATACTAAAAGGAGCGAGTACAATGAACGGAGAAAAAAGACTGATTTTACCAAAGGGTTATAAAACCCCCTTGGATATTCGGGAAACCGCAGTGGCCATAAAAAAAGTAAAGGATCATTTTGAACGAAGATTAGGAATGGCCCTAAACTTAACACGGGTATCGGCGCCACTGTTTGTAAGTCCGGAAACCGGGCTGAATGATAACCTGAACGGCATCGAGCGACCGGTATCCTTTGATGTCAAGGACTTAGGCCATGCACAGGTTGAAATTGTTCATTCCCTGGCAAAGTGGAAAAGAATGGCCCTGTACCGTTATGGTTTTGGGCCGGGAGAGGGCATCTATACGGATATGAATGCCATTCGAAGAGACGAAGTTCTGGATAACACCCATTCGGTGTATGTAGATCAGTGGGATTGGGAACGAATTTTAACAAAAGAAGAACGATCCAAAGCAACCCTTCAAGAAATGGTCGAAAAGCTTTATCAGGTATTTAAGGATACGGAAAAACTTGTGGCAGGCACCTATCCGGAACTGAAACCCACCCTACCGGATAAGATTACTTTTTTAACATCCCAAGAGCTGGCAGATCGTTATCCCAAACTAAGTGCAGGAGAACGGGAAGACGCCATTACAAAAGAAAAAGGGGCCGTATTTTTAATGGAAATCGGAAAGAAATTGAAAAACGGAGAAAAGCATGACGGTAGAGCGGCGGATTATGATGATTGGTCCTTAAATGGAGACATTCTCTTTTGGTTTGAGCCATTACAAAGAGCCTTAGAACTAACTTCCATGGGCATTCGGGTGGATGATAAAGCCTTGGCCCGTCAGCTGGAAGAAAAGGAAGAGCTTTGGAAAAAGGACCTGGAATATCATCGCATGGTCTTAGACAACACCCTTCCCCTGACGATTGGCGGCGGCATCGGACAATCCCGGATTTGTATGTTTTTTCTTCAAAAGGCCCATATCGGGGAAGTACAGGCAGGGATTTGGTCAAAGGATATGATTGAAACCTGTGATACCCACGGAATTCCTCTATTATAAATGAGGTTTAGCAAGTAAGTGAGAATTAAGGAAGATTAAAAGGATGATTAAAAAGATGAAAGCCCCCTTCAAGAGCCTTCTTGATAGGGGCTTTTTTAATAAAAAAATAGGGAATTATGAAAAGAAGGCAAAGATCAGCTCCTCCTTGGATAGATTTATGAAATAATCTTCAAAAGTAAAGGGGGCAAGGCGTCTACCAAGGGCTTCCTGTTCATGGTCAGCGCCGATTAGGGCATCGATAATGGGTTGAATATCTCTTTTAGCGAAAAAATCTCCATACAGTTGTAAATCTTTGATCTTCCCTTGGGAAACATTCATATGGATTTCAATCAATCCACCGGGAAACTTATGCTCCGTAACAAAGTCGTAGGTCGGAGATTTGCCGAAATTCCAATCCCAGGTAGAGTACTTGTCCCGAACCAATTGGTTTACGGCTTCGATATCATCGGGAGTCAGGGAATATAAATGATCTTTTCCATACTGATGCATGATGTGGTCCATAATTTTTTCCTGAAAAGCTTCGATGGTCAGGGGCTCTTTTAAATGATCCGAGATATTGGTTACCCGACTCTGTACCGATTTCACACTCTTGTCTTTGAATTTCCCCTCTTTGTGTTTCAGGGCCCCGGAAAGGTCCGCCATATTGGAAGAAAACAGAATGGTTCCATGGTGCAGGGTTCGATCTTTATAATGGTACTGGGCGTTCCCGGAAAACTTACGACCCTCAATGGTCAGGTCATTCCGTCCTGTGAATTTTGCATCGACGGATAAAGATTGAAGCACTTCAATGATGGGTTTGGTGAAGTCTTGAAAGCTAGAGGACCGTTTTTTATCATTCTTCATAATGAAAGTAAAGTTTAAGTTTCCCAGGTCATGATAGACGCTGCCTCCGCCGGAGAGTCTTCGAACCACGGGTAAACCGTGTTTTTCCACATAATCGAGGTTGATTTCCGAATAGGTATTTTGATGGCGGCCAACAATGATGGCATTGGGGTTTCGCCAGATTAAAAAGAAATCTTCTTCAAAGTTTTTCAAAACATATTCCTCAAGAGCTAAATTAAAGTAGGGGTTTAAATTTTTATTTTGAACATATCTCATACAGAAACCTCCTTGGATTTTGTACCGTTAGTTTGTAATTATATCACAAAAGAATATTCTTTATCATACCCAATTAGGAGAAGGATTACAACTAA
>SLKF01000008.1 GCA_007134725.1 Clostridiales bacterium
ATATACATCGGCTAACCTCTCACTGCAAAAGGCGCAACTCTTTAAAGTTGTTTTATAAATACTTTGTTTTGTTTATGAGGAAGGGTGTTTGTCTCTTGTATTCTTGGGTAAAGAATAATATAACACCAAGAGCACCATCAACAGTTCAAACACATTTTAAGGGAAGAACCCTTATCAGGTGAATCATAATTAGGAAGGGGAGCTGTATATGAAATCAATTATTAACGGAAAAAATGTAGGAGTAACCAACGCCCTGAGGGAGACTATTGAATCGAAACTTTCCAAGTTAGATAAGTTTTTCCACGAAGATATGGAAGCCCAAGTAACCTTATCGGTTGAAAAGGAAAGACAAATCATTGAAGTGACCATCCCGGTAAGCGGAGCCATTTTACGAGCCGTAGATAATAGCGAAGATATGTATGCATCCATTGACGGTGTTGTGGATAAGTTAACCCGTCAACTGAAAAAGCATAAAGGGAAACTCCAGGAAAAGCATAAAAAAGGAGGCTTCCGATTCGAAAACATTTCGGATTACAAGCCTACGGAAGAGGAGAAGGAAGGCCAGATCGTTAAAACCAAAAGATTTGCGGTTAAGCCCATGGATGCGGAAGAAGCGGTACTGCAAATGGAGCTTTTAGGACATAACTTCTTCGTATTTGCCAATGGAGATACCGACGAGGTAAACGTCGTGTATAAAAGAAATGACGGAGACTACGGATTGATCGAACCGGAATACGACTAAAAAGGTTTGTTGACCATCCCTTCAATATAATAGGTGAAATTTTAAAAGGAGTCTGAAAAGCAGGCTCCTTTTTTGCGGCATCACAGAGGCTTTGGGTCCCTTTTAGGGCAAGAAAAGCCGGATTTGGAAGATGGCAAGAAAAAAGAAGGAGAAAAAAATTTACTATAAATAGCAGGAATAAAAAAAGTTATGAAGAATTAGTGTTAAAGAGACAAATATAGTAGAATAGGATCAAGAGAAGAAAAATGTTTCAGAATAATCGTAAGAGAAAGGAAGTTCGATGACTGTGGTAATAGAAGGAATCGTATTAGGCTTAATCTTTGGAAAACTGCGGAGTGGGACATTTAGAAATCTTGGACGATTCAGCCTAAGACTCCCGCTGATTTTAATTATCGGATTTTTAGGCTATCTGGTCACTACGATCATGGCCTTTTTCGGCAATGATTTTGTTGTGGAAAACCTGTTGTATCTGAATATCGTATTTTTTTTGCTGTTGTTTATCGTATTGTTTTTCAATCTACACTATCGCTCCGTCTGGCTGATTTTATTCGGCACCCTGTCGAATTTTACCGCCGTGGTACTAAACGACGGTCGTATGCCCCTAGACCCCGGAGCCCTGCAGCAGGCGGGAATGGTCAGTATGGAGACCAGTCTTCAGGCGGGAACCCTTCATAACTACATAAATATTGAAGCCGTGGAAGGATTTAGCGCGAATTTAGGGAAGTTTTTAGCCACTCCGGAATTCTATCCTTTCAGTCAGGTACTCAGTCCCGGAGATATTTTCATCGCCCTGGGGATCTTCTTCTTAATACAACGGGCCATGACAAAAGCCACCAGCCGTTTTCGCTCCGTGACCTTTGATCATCAGCGGGAACGCTTTCGATAGGAAACCGTGGCATAGTAGTGAACAATTTCGCTACAAGCTCTAATCCATAGCAGGAGCAGATCCACACAGGATAGATCAGGGGAAATTCTCTTGATCTATTTTTATGACCTAAGAGGGCTGAAAATTTGTATCCCCGTGGGATTAATGATAAAATAAGTGGGACTATGAAAAATTATTTAAGGATCCTATCCAAGAAACAATGAGAGGTGTGAAACAATGAAAAAAATGTTCGAGAAAATATTTGGAAGCCACAGCGAACGGGAACTGAAAAAGATGGACAGCAAGGTCGCCGCAGTAGAAACCTTGGCAGAGGAGTATAAAAGCCTTAGCGAAGAGGCCCTGAAGGGAAAGACGGAAGAATTGAAAAAGCGATTAGCCGGCGGGGAAAGCCTGGAGGATATTTTGCCCGAAGCCTTTGCTACGGTACGGGAGGCCTCTACCCGGGTGTTAGGACTTACCCATTATGAAGTTCAGCTTTATGGAGGAATTGTGCTTCATGAAGGACGCATCGCCGAGATGAAAACCGGGGAAGGAAAAACCCTGGTGGCCCCCCTGGCGGTATATTTAAACGCCCTTGAAGGAAAAGGGGTACACGTGGTTACGGTCAATGATTACTTGGCCGAGCGGGATAAGGAATGGATGGGAAAACTCTATGAGTACTTAGGCCTCAGTGTGGGAGTTATCGTCCATGGACAAAAGAAGGATTTTCGAAAAGCCCAGTACCGCTGTGATGTGACTTATGGTACCAACAACGAGTTCGGTTTTGATTATCTACGGGACAATATGGTGATCTACAAAGAGGAAATGGTCCAACGGGGGCAGCATTTTGCCATTATCGATGAGGTGGACTCCATCTTAATTGATGAGGCCAGAACCCCTTTGATTATTTCCGGAAAAGGGGATAAATCCACAGGGATTTACAGTACCGCCGATCAATTTACCCGAATGTTGAAGGATGAAGAGGACTACAGCGTGGAAGAAAAGGCCAAAAGTGTAACCTTGACGGAAGAAGGGGTGGAAAAGGCGGAAAAAGCCTTTGGAATCGATAACTTATCGGACCCGGAACATATGACCCTGGCTCACCATATCAATCAGGCCCTGAAGGCAAGGACCTTAATGCGACGGGATCGGGACTACGTGGTAAAAGACGGGGAAGTCATCATTGTGGACGACTTTACCGGACGATTGATGTTTGGACGGCGCTACTCCGATGGACTGCACCAGGCCATTGAAGCCAAGGAAAAGATGGAAGTACAGCGGGAATCCAAAACCCTGGCCAGTATCACCTTTCAAAACTACTTTCGAATGTATAATAAACTGGCCGGTATGACCGGTACAGCCAAAACCGAAGAGGATGAGTTCTTAGCCATTTACGGGATGGACGTTGTGGAAATTCCCACCAATAAGCCCGTGATTCGGGAGGATCATCCCGATGTGATTTATAAAACCGTGGAAGGGAAATTCGGATCCTTAATTGAGGAGATTGCGGAACTGAACAAAGCGGGACAGCCCATGCTGGTGGGTACCATTTCCATCGAAAACTCGGAAGAGCTTTCCAAGCGATTAAAGAAAAAAGGGATTACCCATGAAGTCTTAAATGCCAAGCAGCATGACCGGGAAGCGGAAATCGTTGCCCAGGCGGGACGAAAAGGGGCGGTGACCATTGCCACGAACATGGCGGGCCGTGGTACCGATATTATCCTGGGAGGAAATCCGGAGTTTTTGGCCAGAAAAGAAATGCGAAAACACGGTTTCTCCGATGACATCATTAATGAAGTCACGGGAACCCGGGAACTTACCGATGCCGATGTAATGGATGCAAAGAAAAAGTATGAGCAATACTTTAAACAGTATAAAGAAGTAACCGATGGAGAGAACCGGGATGTAATCGAAGCCGGTGGCCTTCACATTATCGGTACCGAGCGCCATGAGTCCCGGCGAATCGACAATCAGCTTCGAGGTCGTGCGGGTCGTCAGGGAGATCCGGGGTCTTCCAGATTTTTCATCTCCTTAGAGGACGATTTAATGCGCCTCTTCGGCGGCGAACGAATGCAGGGGATCGTAGAGAAATTGGGCATTGAAGAGGATCAGGCTATTGAAAACCGCATCCTCAGCAACTCCATTGAAAATGCTCAAAAGAAGGTAGAGGGCAAGAACTTCTCCATCAGAAAGCACGTCCTGCAGTACGATGACGTGATGAACAAACAACGGGAAGTGATCTATAAGGAACGGCAAAAAGTACTTGAAGGAGAAAACATGAAAGACCATATCTTCGGTATGGCGGAAGGCCTTGTGGATAGCGCGGTGGAAATCTACACCGCCGACGGACAGTTCCCGGAAGAATGGGACCTGGATGGACTCAAAGACTATTTATACGGACAGTTCCTACCCAAAGATAGCCTGAACTTCGGGGAAATCGATGACCTTACCAAGGAGTCTTTAAAGGAAATCATCTTAAAGACCGCCAATGAAGTTTACGCCGACAAGGAAGTGGAAGTCGGGGAAGAACGGATGCGGGAAGTGGAACGGGTCATTCTTCTTCGAATCATCGACCAGAAGTGGATGGACCATATTGATGATATGGACCAGTTAAAACAGGGCATTAACCTTCGGGCCATCGGTCAGCAGGATCCGGTCAGAGCCTACCAGGTAGAGGGTTACGATATGTTCCAGGCCATGACCCACAGCATTCAGGAAGATACGGTCAAGAACGTCTTCAGAGTGGAAAAGGAAACCACCATCGAGCGTAAAGCCGTTGCCAAACCCTCCACCGCCAGTCACGGGAAAGTGCAGCAAAAGACCGTGGTCAAGGGTGAGCGCATCGGTCGAAACGATCCATGCCCCTGCGGCAGCGGAAAGAAATACAAAAAGTGTCACGGGAAAAATGAATAGGAGGCAGTGGGATGATTAATACAGATCAGTATCAACAAAAGCTACAGGAGCTACAAGAGACCTTGGATGAAGTGAGGGTCTCTCTTTGACATCGATCACCTGAGGGAAAAATCGGAAGAGCTGGACTTTTTAATGACGGAAGAGGGCTTTTGGGATGATCCGGAAGAGGCTCGAAAAATTGTCAAGGCCGCCAACCGCTGCAAAGAGGAACTTGAAAACTTTAATAAGCTGACCAAGGATTTGGAAGAGCTGGAGATGATGCTCAGCTTCATTGAAGATGGGGACCGGAGTTTTGAGAAGGAATTTTATCAGGAGCTGGAAACCTTGGAGAAAAACCTGGAGAAAAAGCGACTGCAACTGTTGCTGACGGGTAAATACGATAAAAACAATGCCATTGTTTCCATTAACTCCGGTACCGGGGGCCTGGACGCTCAGGACTGGGCCAAGATGCTGCTGAGAATGTATACCCGATGGGC
>SLKF01000047.1 GCA_007134725.1 Clostridiales bacterium
AAATTGCTCCCGGGAAAAATTAGTACTAATAGACTATTTTTAGGTTTGGAACCCCATTTAAGTTCAGGGGCGAACGCTCCCCTTTCATGTACTGATAATAGGCCACACTTCCGATCATGGCGGCGTTGTCGGTGCAAAGAGTCAGGGATGGGTACTGCACCCGGATGCCCTCTTCCTCTCCCCGGGCTTTTAGCAGGGCCCGAAGCCCCCTGTTGGCCGCAACTCCCCCGGCCAGTACAATTTTATCCATGTTTTTCTCTTTTGCACAGCGGATGGCTTTTTCCACTAGGACTTCAATAATGGCCTGTTGATAACTTGCGGCCATATCCTCCAAGGGGATGGGCTGTTTTTTCATTTTCTGTTGATTGATGTAATTAAGGGCCGAGGATTTCAAACCGCTAAAACTAAAGTCGTAGGTTCCCTCTTCCAGATAGGCCTGGGGAAAGTCCAAGGCCTTGGGATCTCCGGTCTGGGCCAGTCGATCGATTTCCGGACCACCGGGATAGCCAAGATCCAGGGCTCGGGCAATTTTATCAAAGGCCTCTCCCGCCGCATCGTCCCGGGTTTGTCCCAGAACTTCATAGACTCCGTAATCCTGGACATAGACCAGATGGCTATGGCCTCCCGATACAATCAAGGAGATAAAGGGAGGCCTTAATTCTTTGTCTTCAATAAAATTGGCATAGATATGGCCTTCAATATGGTTCACTCCGTTTAGGGGAATCCCCCGGGCAAAGGCCAATCCTTTGGCGTAGCTAAGGCCCACCAATAGGGCTCCGACCAAGCCGGGACCGTAGGTAACCCCTACATGGTCAATGTCTTCGAAGGTCTTTTCCGCCTCTTCCAAGGCTTCCTTTACCACATAACTGATGCTTTCAATATGTTTTCTTGAGGCCACCTCCGGCACTACCCCCCCAAATCGTTTGTGGATATCAATTTGGGAAGAGATAATGTTGGATAAGACCCATCGTCCGTTTTCCACTACCGCCACCGAGGTTTCATCACAGCTGGTTTCAATGGCTAAGGTTATTATTTTTTTATTTTCCATGGCAATCCATCCTAACTTCGCGGTCGTTTATTTTTATAGCCTTTCAAATTTGCGATATGCATTGTTTCTGCTATTCCTATACCGTTCTCTCTTATTTGCACCGGTTGTTTGCACCGGTTGTCTGCACCGGTTATGTCCATACAACTGCTCTACTCCTGAGGTTGCTGAGCTTGCTGAGCTTTTGCCGGTTCTTTACGATCCAGGGCCCGGGCGGCCAACTCTCCCATTCCGAAGAATTTCATAATAAAGGTAACCGGTTTTCCTGCAATTAGGATATCCAACAGCAGATAAATCAGGGTTCCGATAAACAGCTCTCCGATTAATCCGTATTCCCGTTCAAAATTGCTTGCCATCTTCCGTCCGATGCCGATCTTTACAATCAAATTACCTACAAACTGGATAAAAATCGAAAGGGGAATGACAAACAGCAGTAGGGGAATTCCGATAATGGTTATGGCGACGGTGACAATGGCTACCTGCAGCACGATATACAGCAGGACCCCCATTCCAAGTTTTCTACCGGGTTCCTCTTTCACACTTTCCGACATGGATGTAAACTGATCGGAAAAAATTGTTACCAGAATCGCTCCGAAGATGAAGGCGAAAACATGGGCCAGTACAGAAAACATTATAACCAATAATAAAATAATTGGCAACGGGGGGTACTCTCCCGGAAGCAGTCGATTGATAAAATCCGGTAGAAAACTGATCACCGTGATCTCCTGGCCTAAAATTTCACCGTTCTGATTGTCAAAGCCTCCCAGAAAGCTGACCAGATCTCCGTGGATCAGGGCTCCGGAAGTTAACTGGGAATTTCCCACGATCTGAATCACATCGCCGTTTACATTGCCCCCAAGGGCTAAGGATCCGATGATGTTGATGACGCTGTTGCTGACTCCGAAGTTTTCCACATTTCCGATGATGTTTACCACATCACCCTCCACCAAGGCGGTATCGGAGATTTTCGTGTTTCCGATAATCGTTACCACATCTCCCCGCACCTCTCCGTTGATATTGGCTCCCCCAATAATACTGATCACATCTCCATCAATGATTTCCCCCTCTGCAACATCTACAGAATTAAAAATCCTGACAACATCTCCCCGCTGCATTCCCGTGGAGGCGTAGACCATACCGCTGAGCAGTACAATCATCATTAACGTGATGAGTCCTACCCTGTTGAATTGTCTCATCCTGTATTTTTTTGAGGTTTTGTTCATTTTTCCCTTATTAGGTTCTTGAATGTTGGATTTCATCGCCGCTTCCCCCTTTATTATTTCTTTGTCCCTTTGCCAACTTCCGTAACAGGATATGACTGAAGGTGATAATCAACAAAAGATTCATTACCACCAAAGAATACATCATCCGACCTTCCAGGGACATCTGGCCGAAGTTCACCCGGGCCCAATGGAAAATCCGAAGGGGATAAACCACCAGCAGGGACAGGATTCCTTGAAAAATCATACCGTCAAACACCTGACGAAATACCCGACCGGTGACCAGAATTCCGGAAATCCAGTCCACATTTTGAAAAATTCCGTTTCGAAGGACCCCAAGAACCACAAACAGGGTTATAAAGTAACCGAAGATCAAAATCAGATCTTTTCCCCGGTCCCGTTGTTGGCCTGGGACGCTTTTTCTCCGTTGGCCCCCTTGAACTCCTGCTACCTTATGGGCTCCTGATGCTTGATGGACTCCGTAGGGTTGTAACTCCGAAAGAATCCGGGCTTCAAAACCCTCGCCGGGAGAGAATTCCTCCACTTTTTCCAGCTGATCCTTCATATACCGGTATTGATCAAATTCCATCCTGCAGGCTTTGCATCCGCTTAAATGTTTTAGCAACTTTTTTTCTTTTCTAGCGGACAGCTCATTGTCCAAGTATTGATTTATATGTTTTTCACAGCTTCTGCAGTCCATGGGCTCCCCTCCTCTTTCATGGGACGTAGTCCTTCTTTTAACATCTTCCGGCCCCGATGCAGTCGGTTCTTGACCAAAGACATGGGCATATTAAGTATTTCTGAAATTTCTTTATAGCTTTGCCCCTGCTGATGGTAAAGAATAATCAGCAGGCGGTACTCCTCGGGCAGGGAGCGGATGGCTGCTTCAATCTCCCGCTTTTGCTCTTTGTATAAATAGGCCTCCTCGGCACTGATGGGAGCTTGCCCGGTTTTGATTCCCTCTTCTAAGGGAAGATCCTCTCCCCGGGCCTTTCGTAAGTAATCGATGCAGGTATTTTTTGTAATGCTTAGGATCCAGGTGGAAAATTTCATCTTTGGATTGTATTTCCCCAGGTTCCGATAAGCCTTTAAAAATACTTCCTGGCTGAGATCCTCCGCCTCCTGTTTCTGGTACACCATGCGGTAACACATTGAAAACACCGCATTTTTATAGGCGCTGATGATCTCTCCGTAGAGTTGGGTATCCCCTTGTAAAATCCGATTTATTCTGTTTATCTCCGTGTTTTCCAACCGGGATCCCTCCTCTCAAAGGATAGATAAGGGACAGGGAGGACAGGGCGGACAGGGGGACGGAGTAATTGTCCTCCCCGCGAAGGACAATTACTCCGTCCCCCTGTCCTGTCCCCCTGTCCGCTTGTCCGCTTCCCTCTTTCTCTATCGCTTCTTATCCTTATATACGAATAAAGTATAAAAAAGTCTGCTATGAAAAAAAGATCTAAAGACCATTGCTTCTGTCCTTAGATCCTCTCGGTGATGTCCTTCCACATAATGAGGGCGTCTTCCCCATTATCGGTATAATAGCCGGGCCTTCGCCCTAACACGATGAAACCGTAGGACCGATACAGTCCGATGGCAACGTTGTTGGAGGCTCGAACCTCCAGGGTTACCCGAAGAATTTTTCGGTTTTTCAGTTCCAAAATCAGTTTTTCAAGAATTTTTTTGCCGATTTGCTGTCCCCGATATTTCCCGGTGACAGCGATATTGGTGATATGCCCTTCGTCTACAATCAGCCATACTCCGGCGTAGCCGACGATATTTCCTGCCACCTCCGCCACGGTGTAGTAAGCCAGGTTGTTTTCCGTCACTTCCTTGACAAAGGACTCCCGACTCCAGGGGGTGGTAAAGGATTCTTTTTCTATGGCCAGCACTTGGTCTACATCCTCTAACGTCATTCGCCGAAGGGTAACTTCCGGTGTTTTCACGTCATTCATTTGTTGGACCCCTCTTTTCCCAGGGACTGTTGGTGCTGATCAAACTGCACCTCGGCTTGAGACTTTCGAAGATAAACGGGCTTTAACTGCTCCGCTCCATAGGATTTCCCTTCCAGATGTTTTCTTCGGGTTAATGCTCCTACCACCGAGGCCCGGGGGATTCGGTGGGCGAAAAAGGACTTCTCATAGCGCGCTCCTAACCCTTCCCTAAGGGTCTTTTCGTGAAGATTCACGCCGTCCCCCACAAAGAGGATTTTTTCCTTAAGTTGGGCTGCTACTTCGAGTAAATCCTCGATTTTGATCACTTCCGTATCTCTTATTCTCGTCATAATGGGCTCGTTATCAACCCTGTCTTGCTTATCTCGGTTATCTTGGCTTTCTTGGTTGTCCTTATTACTGTGGGGATCACTTTGGTATTGATATAATCCCGCGTATACCTGATTTCGCTGGGCATCCAGGATCGGGCAGATGATCCGGTCCGTGGGTGGAATGCCTCCTGCCAGAACCTCTAAGGAGGACAAGCCCACCACGGGTTTTCCAAGGGCCTCCGCCATCCCTTTGATGGTACTGATCCCGATCCGTAGACCGGTAAAGGCTCCGGGACCTAGGGTTACTCCGAAAACATCAATATCCCCGGGCGTTAGATTGACACTGTGAAAAGCCGCCTCGATCATGGGCATTAAATTCTCCGAATGGGTTTTTTTATCGTTTAAGGTGTTTTCCAATAGCACTTTATCATCTTCTAAAATTCCGATGGTTGCCACCTTCGATGAGG
>SLKF01000262.1 GCA_007134725.1 Clostridiales bacterium
CAAAAAAACAGCTTATCAACAAGTACCATAATAATATCAAAGATCCCAAAAACTTTCAACAAAAAGGAAAAAGATATCCACAAAAAAGAAGTTGAAACAAAAAGGATTTATCCACAACACAATAATACAATGTTTATTGACACTGTCTTTTAATGCTGATATAATCTATCTGTAGTATGGGCAATTTTAGAGACTTCATTTCGATGGATATTGAATTTAAAATCGTTAAAATACCCATAGATTTCTTAAGATTCAAAGGAGGTGACCTTTATGAAAATGACGTATCAACCAAAAGTTCGACAACGAAAGAAAGAACACGGTTTCAGAAAAAGAATGAAGAATAAAAATGGACAAAACGTTTTAAGAAGACGTAGATTAAAGGGAAGAAAGAGATTGACAGCATAGGCCGGACTTACGTCGGCCTTTTTCTGTAAAAATCTTTATCGGGAATAGAACTTGGAGGCATAAAGATGAAATCCACCGTAGGACTGCAAAAGGATCGAGACTTTAGAAAAGTATACCGTCACAGAAATTCTATGGCCAACCGGCTACTGATCATTTATATTCGTGAAAATCAGGAAGAATATAATCGGGTGGGTTTTACTGTCTCAAAGAAAGTAGGAAAAGCGACGATACGAAATCGAGTAAAAAGACGGATGAAAGAAAGTTATCGAAAATATGAAGATCGTATAAAGCCGGGTTACGATTTGGTTTTTATTGCTCGGGATACCGCGGCTGATTCTTCTATGGCGGAAATTGAGAGTGCAATCGTGCACTTATTACGAAAGAAAAAAATGATAAAAAAGAAGGAAGTCTCATGAAAAAAGTCGCAATAATGTTGATTCGCTTTTATCAACGGTTTATCTCACCGCTGAAAAGGCCAAGTTGTAGATTTTATCCCACTTGTTCCCAATATAGTTTGGAAGCTTTTCAAAAATACGGATTTTTGAAGGGATTTGTACTCAGCATTCGGCGCATCAGTAAGTGTCACCCTTTTCACAAAGGTGGCCATGATCCATTAAAGTGATGATTAGGAGGTTTTGAATTTGTCAATATTAGCCGAACCCATGGGTTCACTACTAAAACTCGTATATGACTTGATAGGGAATTATGGGATTGCCATTATAATCTTTACCATCATAGTAAAGATAATATTACTTCCCCTTACCATTAAACAGACGAAATCCATGAAAAACATGCAGGAAATCCAGCCTAAGGTAAAGGCCCTTCAAGAAAAATATAAAAACGATAAAGAAAAATTAAATGTTAAAATGATGGAGCTCTATAAAGAACACAATGTAAATCCTCTGGGAGGATGTTTGCCCTTAGTGGTGCAATTTCCTATCATTATTGGGCTTTTTACGGCTCTTCGTGAACCCTGGAATTATGTTTTTTCCATATCCCAACAAGCTTACGAAGTAATGGATACCAGCTTTTTATGGTTGCCCAATTTATCGGAACCGGATACTTGGATTTTACCCATTACCGCCGCGGCCTTAACGTATTTTTCCAGTGTCACCATGTCTGCAGGCAAAGAAGTGCAACAAACACAAAAAATGATGACCTATTTTTTCCCCGTACTAATCTTTGTTATGGGTTCCGATGCTATTGGTGTTGGTTTTCCGGCAGGACTTACCCTGTATTGGGTAATTAACAGTGGGGCACAAATTATTCAACAGTTAATGATTAACAGACCTTCATTACCGATGAAAGGAGATTCTAACTGATATGAGAACGATTGAATCTACGGGAAAAACCATTGATGAGGCAATTGAAAAAGGACTTGAAGAATTAAGCCTAAAAAGAGAACAGGTAACGATGAAAACCCTGGAATACCCAACCAATGGATTTTTAGGGCTCATTGGACAAAAGGATGCAAAGGTGGAACTTACGGTAAAAGATGATGTAGAAGAGGATGCCAAAAAGTTTTTACTGAAGATGTTCGATGCCATGGATATTCCGGTCACCGTACATATCGAGAAAAAAGGGGAGACCTTGGAAATCGATTTGGAAGGGCCGAATATGGGTCTTTTAATCGGAAGAAGAGGGCAAACCTTGGATTCGATTCAGTATCTGCTTAGTTTAGCCATCAATAAGGATCGAGATCGTTATGTAAAAGTGTATATGGATACGGAAAACTATCGAAAAAAACGGGAAGAAACCTTACAACGCTTAGCCAATAAAATGGCGGATAAAGCAAAAAAAACCCATCGGCCCGTATACTTAGAGCCCATGAATCCTTACGAACGGCGCATTATTCATTCCACGCTTCAGAAATTTCCGGGGATTCAGACATACAGTGAAGGGGAAGACCCCAATCGAAGAGTCATTATTGAATTAAAAAAGGAATAACCCAAAACCCAGTGAAAGCTGGGTTTTTTATATCTCTGAATCTTTTGCAACACAAGGGGAAAATAGTTGGGAAAATCAAAGGAAATAAAATTTTCTTGTTATTTCCCGGGAAATTTATTGATTATTTGATATAATGGGTAAAGAGTCAAAAGAATAGAAAAAAATGAGGTGATCGGATGTATAGAGAAGAAACCATTGCAGCGATTTCCACACCCTTGGGTGAAGGGGGTATCGGGATTGTTAAGATCAGCGGAGATCAAGCCTTGGAAATTTTAAATAAACTGTTTGTTACTAAGGACCACCACCACAAAAAAACCTGGGAGCCTAGAAAAATGTACTACGGCTTTATTCTAAATCCCAAAAACCAAGAGATGATTGATGAAGTGCTGGCGGTATATATGAAGGCGCCAAATACCTATACAAAAGAAGAACTAGTAGAGATTCACTGCCATGGAGGGATGGTACCCCTTCGAAAAACATTGCAATTGGTATTAGAACAGGGAGCCAGTATGGCGGAAAAAGGAGAGTTTACCAAACGGGCTTTCTTAAACGGACGTCTGGATCTGTCTCAAGCGGAAGCGGTCATGGATTTAATCAGTGCAAAAACCGATATTTCCCATGACGTGGCCTTAGGCCAGTTTGAAGGAAATCTTTCTCAGGAAGTCCAGGGAATTCAAAGCATTTTAAAGGATATGCTTGCCCATATTGAAGTATCCATCGATTTTTCCGAAGAGGATATTGATGAAGTGACGATGGAGCACCTTCTTTCCAAGAGCATGGATGCAAAAGAGAGTTTTCAGCGCTTGCTGCATTCAGCCAAAACCGGGAAAATACTCCGGGAAGGCTTGGTTACGGGGATTTTGGGAAAAACCAATGTGGGGAAGTCTTCCTTACTGAATGCCTTGCTTCGGGAAAATCGGGCCATTGTTACGGATATTCCCGGGACCACTCGAGATGTGATTGAAGAGCAGTTGAATGTACGGGGAATCCCGCTGAAAATATTAGACACTGCGGGCATCCGGGAAACCGAGGATGCGGTGGAAAAAATCGGCGTGCAGCGATCGCGGGAAATTTTCCAGCAAGCGGATTTGGTCATCTTTATGATTGATGCATCGAAAAAATTGGATCAGGATGATTATGATTTTCTGCATTTGATCAAAGAGCGCCGAGCCCTTGTGGTCATCAACAAAACCGACTTGGAAGAAGCCATTGATGTTGAAAGAATAAAAAATATTATTGGAGATAAAAAATTAATTCGAATCTCTTTGTTGAATAACAAAGGACTGGAAGCTCTGGAAGATGCCCTGGAAGAAATGGTTTTTGAAGGAGAGGGTTTTTCCAAGGAACAGCCCTTTATTACCAATACCCGCCATCAACAGGCCATCAGTCTTGGACTGCAAAGCCTGGAAGATGGGATCAAGGCACTGGAAAATCATATGCCCTTAGACTTTGTGGAAGTGGATTTCAAAAATGCCTGGGAAAGTTTGGGAGAAGTGACGGGAGATACGGTATCGGAAGATATTCTGGATCATATATTTGAAAATTTTTGTATTGGAAAATAATTGGAGGAGAGTTTATGGAATTTTACAACGGAGGAAGTTATGATGTAGTGGTAGTAGGGGCAGGACACGCCGGTTGTGAAGCTGGACTATCCGCTGCAAGACTGGGACTGAAAACCTTAGTACTGACCATTTCCTTGGAGTCCGTAGCCATGATGGCCTGCAATCCGTCGATTGGTGGTACGGGAAAAGGACATCTGGTTCGGGAAGTGGACGCTTTGGGAGGACAGATGGGCTTAAACATCGATAAAACCTTTATTCAAAGCAAAATGCTAAATACGGGAAAAGGGCCTGCGGTACATTCCCTACGAGCCCAGGCGGATAAACTGAAGTACCATTTAGAAATGAAACAAACCCTGGAAAATCAGGAGAATCTGACCCTGAAACAGGGAGATGTTATTGATTTAATCATCCAAGAGGGAAAAGCCCTAGGGGTTAAAACCCGAAACGGGGCGGCTTACCATTCAAAAACCGTGATTTTGGCCACGGGGGTGTATTTGAAAAGCCGAATTTTCATGGGGGAGGTAAATTATGCCGGAGGCCCCGATGGCCTGGCCACAACCCAGGAACTTCCCCAAAAACTGAGGGATTACGGCTGCAATATGCGGCGATTTAAAACCGGAACCCCTGCAAGAATTCATGGGGATTTTGTAGACTATGAAAAAATGACGGAACAAAAAGGGGATGAAGAGACGATTCCTTTTTCCTTTTTGAATCAAGCCCTGGAAATTGATCAAATTTCCTGCTGGCTTACCCGTACCACGGAGGATACCAAATCGATTATTGAAGAGAATATCCATCGGTCCTCCATGTATCGGGGCGATATGGAAAGTGTGGGGCCAAGATACTGCCCTTCCATTGAAGATAAAATTGTAAGATTTACGGATAAAGCCACCCACCAGCTTTTTTTAGAGCCGGAGGGGGTGCATACCAAGGAAATGTATTTACAGGGGATGTCCTCCAGTCTTCCGGAAGAAGTCCAGGTGGCCATGATTCGATCCGTAGGCGGTTTGGAAAAAGCGGAAATCATGCGCCCAGCCTATGCCATTGAATACGATTGTATAGACCCCAC
>SLKF01000180.1 GCA_007134725.1 Clostridiales bacterium
CTTTTGCCTCCTTCTCCTATTTGTTTTTTATTTTTTGTTGCCTTGTTCCCTGATAGATTTTTGGGATACTGTCTGGACTATTGCTTGGGCTACTGCGTAGGCCACTGGTCGGGATGCTGCGTAGGCCACTGCTTGGGCTACTGCGTGTATATTCGCTGCAATTTTGCGTGTATTTTCGCTACAATTCTGCTGCCGGTTATTACAGGGGTCTTCAGCGTCTGCATTATTACAGCAGTCCCCACTGATTGTACACTTTATTTTCCAATCGCTTAAAGACCAATCCGTCGGAAATCATTCCCGTTGCCGCGATGATAAACATGACCGCCATTACGGTACTCATATTTCCCATGTCCCGGCCCCACATCAATACCTGGCCAAGACCTTGTCCCGTGCCGATGATCTCTGCCGCCATTAAGGCTCGCCAGCAGAAAGCCCAGGCGAGACGCATGCCCGTAATCATACTGGGAATGGCCGCCGGTAGGATGACTTTGGTAAAAATCTTTCCTCCCCCGAAACCAAGGTTTCGTCCGCACTGAATCAGTACCGGATCCACCCCTTTTATTCCTGCGGTGGTGCTCATAATCATATTCCAAAGACCGCCGATGACGACCACAAAAATCATGGCCGACTCCCCCATACTGAACCAAAGGAGGGCCAGGGGCAGCCAAACCACACTGGGTACGGACTGTAGTGGTAAGATGATCACCCCCAGGATTTCGTCCAGGGTTTTAAATCGTCCCATCAATACGCCGATGATCATGCCGAGAATAACCGCGATAAAGTATCCGATAAATAATCGTCGAAGACTGTTGATCAGTGCCGGTACATAATTCCCTTGACTAAATCCCCGAATCAGGGTCTCAGCCACCTGCAGGGGTCCGGGAAACATAAAGTCCGGCCAGATGCCGAGCCTAAATACCGTCTCCCATAGTATAATTATGGCCGTTAAAAACGCCACTCGCTTCCATAGGGTAGCCATCACCAAATTCCTCCTTTGTCCGTTTTTCAATTTCATCCTTGAGAGATTCCATGATGACTTTTTCCATCTCCACAAGATTGGGATCCGTTACTTTTCTCGGATGGGCGTAGGGAATCGGGATCTCTTTAATGATTTTTCCCGGCTGACTCCCCATAACCAGTACCCGGTCCGAAAGCTTGACCGCTTCCCGAATATTGTGGGTAACGAAGACGATGGTTTTTTTCGTATCCATCCAAATTCGCTGCAATTCTTCATGCAGGACCATTTTGGTCTGCTCATCCAATGCGGAGAAGGGCTCGTCCATTAACAGGACTTCCGGATCCATGGCAAGGCTTCTGGCAATGGATACCCGCTGTTTCATCCCTCCGGATAACTGGTGAGGAAATTTATCTCTGAATCGGTAAAGGTGGACTTTTTTCATCAGTTCCTCTACCCGCTCTTCTTTTTCTTCGTCACTGAATTTATCTTTTTTTGATTTTTTACTCTTCCCATCCCCCAACCGATCTTGGGATTTTTTATCGGCTTTCACATTGGAAAGACCAAAGGCAATATTATCTTTCACATTGAGCCAGGGAAAAAGAGCTCCGCTTTGAAAGACCAGTATTCGATCCGTCCCGGGAGCTTTTACTTCCCGGTCCTTCATAAGGATCTTGCCGCCGCTCACGCTTTCCAGTCCCGCAATCATATGAATCAGGGTGGATTTTCCGCAACCGGAGGGACCGAGGATTGAGAGAAACTCCCCTTTATTTACGGTTATATTCAAGCCTTCCAGGACTTTTTCCTGTCCGAAACTTTTGTGCAGATTTTGAATCTCCAACATGTATATTCACCTCATTGAATGAATTCCTTGTTTAATCCCGACTAAATCTATGGGTTTAATTAATAAGTAAAACCATTGTAATGCATGAATCCCGATAAGTCAAGTATGAATTATATATTTTAATCCCGTGTTAATTACCCTAGTTTAGCAACAAAAAAAAGGACAGCGGGACGAAGAAAAAGGACAGCGGGACGGAGTAATTGTCTTCCCCCTATTTCTTGAGGGAAAACCCTTTCTCCGTCTCGCTGTCCTTGGCTTTTTTTATCTTTACCCATATTCACTATCTTCTATTTTACGATCACAGGTACTTTATACCGCGAGGATTTTGGGAAGACAACGTCTCTCTGCATCCTCTTCGGTGTTCTTTTCGAGGGGACAGTGAGTTCGTCTCCGTGTCCGCGGGCACTAGCGGACAATTGCTCCGTCCCCGTGTCTTCGGGAGCGGACAATTACTCCGTCCCCGCGTCTTTCGCTGTTCTTTTTGCCGTTAGGCTATGATCCTAATTCCTTTCCGGAAGGGATTAGTAAGCGGCGGACAGTTACTCCGTCCCGCTGTCCTTTAAAGCCTTTTTCAGTATTTCCGCTTTGTCCGTACGTTCCCAGGGAAGGTCCAAATCGTCCCTTCCGAAGTGCCCGTAGGCTGCGGTTTGCTCATAGATTGGTTTTTTCAGGTCCAGGTTTTCGATGATGGCCCGGGGACGAAGATCAAAGTGCTCGGCAATCAGTTCTTCGATTCGGGATTCCGCAATCTTGCCGGTGCCGAAGGTCTCTACCATAATGGATACCGGGTTGGCTACACCAATGGCGTAGGCAATTTCGATTTCGCATTTGTCGGCGAGGCCGGCGGCCACGATGTTTTTCGCCACATACCTTGCGGCGTAGCTTCCGGATCGGTCCACTTTCGATGCGTCTTTTCCGGAGAAGGCGCCGCCTCCGTGGCGGGAAAACCCGCCGTAGGTGTCTACGATGATTTTTCTTCCCGTAAGTCCCGCGTCTCCTTGGGGGCCGCCGATGACAAATCGACCCGTGGGGTTGATTAAGAACTTGGTGTCATCATCCAACAGTTCCACCGGCACTACTTTTCGTACAACGTCCCGAATCAAATCCTCCCGGATCTGTCGAAGGGGAACATCTTCATGGTGTTGGGTGGAAACGACGATGGTATGAATTCGCTTGGGTTTATCGTTTTCATATTCAACGGTTACCTGGGTCTTGCCATCGGGCCGGAGATAGTTCAGTTTCCCGGTCTTTCGTACTTCCGCTAAACGTTTTGCCAGTTTATGGGACAAGGAAATCGGCAGGGGCATTAATTCTTCGGTTTCGTTCGAGGCAAAGCCGAACATAATTCCCTGGTCTCCCGCTCCCTGAGATTCATATAAATCTTCCTTCGATTGATTCCCCCGTTGCTCGAAGGCTTCATTTACGCCCATGGCAATATCGGGAGACTGCTCATCGATGGAGGTAAGCACGGCGCAGGTTTCTGCGTCAAAACCGTACTTCGCCCGGGTATAGCCGATTCGTTCGATGGTCTTTCGAGCAATTTTAGGGATATCCACATAGCACGTGGTGGTGATTTCTCCCATCAAGAGGACAAGTCCCGTGGTAACCGTAACTTCGCAGGCTACCCGGGCTTCCGGGTCTTGCTTTAATATTGCGTCTAATACCGCATCGGAAATCTGGTCACAAATTTTATCGGGATGTCCTTCCGTAACGGACTCCGATGTAAATAATCGTTTACTCATGTTTCTCCTCCTCAGTTACTGTACTTCCTCAACGTAGCCGATACCCCTTTCATTGGGCCTCGGAAACACAGCTTTTAAATTTTATGGTTTCATAGGGGTGTAAAGATTCCTATCCTTCTAACAGTATTTCATGCTTCAGGAAACATCTGATCTTTCTCCAACTTTTCTCACATTTTTCCAAAGTTTTTTTCGACATTTTTCGTTACTTTTCTACTATTTTTCTAAAAAAGCCGGCAAATGAATTTTCTTCGAACATGAAAAAAGCCTCTTCTAAGAAGAGGGTCTACTCTCCTTATCTCTCAGAAATCATTCTGCAGGAATTAGCACCATACTTCTATGGTTGCCGGGTTTCAAAGGGCCTGTCCCTCCACCGCTCTGGATAAGGTAATCTTTTATGAAACTGTTTTATAATTATACCATAATTATTCCCATATTTCCAACTGATTTTTTATTTATTTTAAGAATCGTTCTCATCCATTTCCCGTGAGTAATTGTCGAATTTTGTCATTTATTGTATGAAAAGGATACTTGACTAAAAAGTCCCGTTTCTATATAATTATAATAATACTAAAATAACCGGTCTATCGTTTATCCATTTACAATCGAAAAGTAAAGGAGGCGCTTCTTTTGTTAAAGCATTTGGCCATTCCAACGAAAACAAGGATCTCCCAGTTATCCACTAGGGATCTGAAACTGGAAATTCGACGGCTAAAGTCCGCCCTGCATAAATATCTGACCGATAACGGAACAAAGGAAGAAGTCTATTTCCTGAGCTGCAGCATTGACGAATTGATTGTGGAATATCAAAAGCGAACCCAACACTTGAATTAGCCCTGGGATTTCCATAAATTCCATTGCCATAAATCGTCTTTCACAAGAAAACCACTTGCCCTGGGGTAAGTGGTTTTTTTCCTGCGTTCCTTCTTATCCTAATAGGATATAGACGATAATCGGCAGGGTTAGGGCAGAACAAAGGGTGGTGAAAAATACCCCTTTTGCGGCGAAATCCGCATCCCCTTCATACATCACTGCGAAAACCACCGCATTGGCCGCCGCCGGCATGGAAAATACCAACACCGGTACCGTAAGCAAAAATCCATCCGCCCCAAAGAAGGTTAACAGCACGTACAAAAATCCGGGAATCAGAATCAATCGAAGCAAGGTTATGCCGTACAAGGCCTTTTCTTTAAATACACTAGCAAGAGACACCCGGGAAAGATTTGCCCCGATGATGATCATGGCCAGGGGTGTGGTGGCTTCTCCTAAAGTATCCATTGCCCGAAATAAGGGTCCGGGAATTTCAATGGATAAAACAAATAGCATAAATCCCGTGAAGGTGGCAATAATTCCGGGGTTTACCAAGATTTTCCATCGCTCAAGGCCACTTTTCCGGTTTCCCTTTTCCGCTTTTTCTTCATCCTTCCGGGTCATC
>SLKF01000095.1 GCA_007134725.1 Clostridiales bacterium
AACCCATGGCTTCAAAAATTTCTTTAAAGTCTGATCGTTGCATCGGCAATAGTTTATCTAAAGCCTTCACTCGATACTCTACCCCTCTGGACAGGATCATCTTACGTACTACGGAAATTCTACCCTCTTCAAAAAACATATGCTCTGTCCGGCATAGTCCGATGCCTTCAGCACCGAAGTCAATGGCTTGTTTTGTATCCTTAGGCGTATCCGCATTGGTGCGAATCTTTAGGGTTCTAAATTGATCCACCCAAGACATAAACTTCGAAAAGTCTCCGGAAAGTTCCGGTTTTTCCGTTTGAATTTTTCCTTTATAGACGTTACCTTTGTTTCCATCAAGAGAGATAAAATCTCCTTTTTTAAATTTTTGCTCACTGGCTATAAAGTAACCTTCTTTTTCATTCACACGAATTTCATTGGCTCCCGCGATACAACATTTACCCATTCCTCTGGCAACTACGGCGGCGTGGGAGGTCATTCCCCCACGAGCGGTTAGAATTCCTTTGCAGGCTACCATTCCTTCAATATCCTCGGGAGAAGTTTCTGTTCTTACCAGAATTACATCCTCGCCCCGTTCTTTAGCTTCCGTAGCCCCTTCCGAGGTAAAATACACCTGACCGGAGGCTGCTCCTGAAGATGCTGGAAGACCTTGAGTAATCTTTTCTGCCTGCTCCAACATTTCCGGATCAAAAGTAGGATGCAGTAATTGTTCAATTTGATCCGGATGAACCTTTAAAACCGCTTCTTTTTCTGTGATTTTCCCTTCGGCCACCAGGTCCACGGCAATTTTTACTGCCGAAGCCGCTGTACGCTTACCGGTTCGGGTTTGTAAAATAAAAAGCTTTTGCTTTTCAATCGTAAACTCGATATCCTGCATATCCCTATAATGCTCTTCTAATTGATCACAAACCTTTACAAACTCTTCAAAAGCTTGGGGCATTATCTCTTTCAGTCCGATAATATCCAAAGGAGTTCTTGTTCCTGCAACTACGTCTTCCCCTTGGGCATTAAGTAAGTACTCTCCAAAGAGCTTTTTCTCCCCGGTAGATGGGTTTCTGGTAAAGGCAACACCGGTTCCGCTTGTATTTCCCATATTTCCAAAAACCATTTCCTGAATGGTCACCGCGGTACCCATGTCATCAGGAATACTATTGATTTTCCGATAAATTTCCGCCCGGGGGTTCATCCAGGAACTAAAAACTGCTTCGATGGCAATCAATAGTTGATCTCGAGGTTCTTCCGGAAAAGGTGCTCTATTTTCTTTTAAAACCAAATCCTTATACTCTTTCACAATTTGTATCAGATTTTCCGTGGAAAGTTTCGTATCTTCTTCAATGTTATTTTCATTCTTCACCCGATCAAAAATAATATCAAATTTGTATTTGTCAATTTTCAATACGACATCAGCATACATTGTAATAAATCGACGATAAGAGTCATAAGCAAACCATTCATTACCTGTTTCTTTTGCAAGACCGATTACCGACTGATCATTTAACCCCAGGTTTAGAATTGTATCCATCATTCCCGGCATAGAAATCGCCGAACCGGAACGTACGGAAACCAATAGGGGGTTCAGCTCATCGCCAAATTTCTTCCCTGCTCGTTCTTCCAAATCATGAAGGTGCTGGAAAATTTCACTATTCAACTCTTCCCAAAGTTTCGCACCTTTCGCTAAGTATTCATTACAAGCCTTCGTGGTCACGGTAAATCCAGAAGGTACCGGAAGTCCAATGCTTTTCATTTCTGCTAAATTAGCACCTTTTCCCCCTAGCAATGCTTTCATTTCTTTGTTTCCTTCAACAAACGAGTATACCCACTTTTCCATAATACTCCACCTCCAAATTATTTTAAGTTCCCAATTTTATATCCTTTTTCTTTGAAAATTTCCATAATAATACTTGCGCTTTCTTCCACGGCTCTAGTAGAAACATCGATTACGGGACAACCCAGTTTTCGCATGACTTTATCCGCATAATCCAGTTCTTCGAGAATACGTTCCATGGAAGCGTAATTTGCTCCATCTTTCAACCCAAGAGCTTTCAGTCTTTCCTGCCTTATTTCTATCAATTTTCTAGGATTTGTAGTAAGACCGATAATTTTTTCCGACGGAGCATTGAAAAGTTCCTTTGGCGGTGATACTTCCGGCACTAACGGTACATTGGCTGCTTTGATGTTTCGATGGGCCAGATACATACTCAAAGGAGTTTTCGATGTTCTGGAAATCCCAACCAATACAATATCTGCTTTGTTAATTCCTCTTGGATCCTTCCCATCATCGTATTTCACCGCAAATTCTATGGCCTCAATTCTTTTAAAGTACTTCTCATCAAGACGCCGAATGGTTCCCGGTTCTTTTTTCGGCTTAATGTCTAACTGCATGCTTACTAAGTTTAGTAAGGGTGTCATAATGTCCACGGTTCGAATGTTTGCTTTTTTCGCTTCTTCCAGTAAAAATTCTCGAAGTCCATTGATTACCATGGTAAATACAATAATGGCATTTTCTTTTTTCGCTTCTTCTAATATTTCTAGCAACTGAGTTTTTTCCGTTGTAAAAGGAAATCTGCGCAGTTCGTAATTTCGAGTCTCAAATTGTCCTATTACGGCTTTTGCCACTTGTTCTGCGGTTTCACCTACGGAATCCGATACAATATACAAAATTAATGGTTTACCTGTCAATAAAACC
This sequence comes from Clostridiales bacterium, assembly GCA_007134725.1. Classification (GTDB taxonomy): domain Bacteria; phylum Bacillota; class Clostridia; order Peptostreptococcales; family T1SED10-28; genus Isachenkonia. Next base: position 2,687 of record SLKF01000095.1, read on the forward strand.
CCTCCTATTTTTTACACAAGGTCACAAATAATTCTGTGATAGTGCTTTTGGATACCTTTCCAATAATTTTCAACCGTTCTTTCCCATTGATTTCTAAGACTTCTACGACCGGTAAACTATCCACTTCGTTTTCTACGATTCGATTGGCCGCTTCGATGATGGTCTCCCCTTTAGTTACCGTAGCCAAATTAGGCATTCTGGTCATGATCATGCCCACGGGCATTTTATTCATGTCTCCTCCACCCATTAAGGTTTTTAAAAAGTCTTTTCGAGATACTACACCACTTAGATAGTTGTTCGCCACTACATAAATGGTTCCTATATCTTCTAAAAACAAGGTTACGATAGCATCGTAGATCGTCGATTCTTCCGTAACTACCACAGGCATTTTCATAACATCTTCTACTAAGTACTTTTCTGCTTCCTGAGAAAACACATTAATATCGGATTTCCCGGAATAAAAATATCCTACCTTCGGTCTGGCATCCAGAATTCCCGACATGGTTAAAATCGAAAGATCCGGTCGTAAGGTTGCTCGAATGACCCCTAATTGTTCTGCGATTTTCTCGCTGGAAATGGGTTCATTGTTCTTTACAATTTCAATGATTTTCTTTTGTCTCTTGGTTAGTTCTATGACTACCACCCCTTATTCTGTTACTCTATATACTATTGTGCTATATTATATAATAATTTCCCAGCATTTAAAAGCTTTTTTTTCATATTTTTTCCCTATTGAACTGTATCTAAGCTTAATCTGCTGCATTTAAAAACAAAAATCCCCAACCGAGCGTCTACTCAAGAGTAAGTAGACGCTCGGTTTGGGATTTTAAAATTTCAAGGTCCTCTTTAAGCTTTCATAATTTCTTCCAGATTTTCTAACAAATAAGCTTTACCTTCTTTATTGATAACCACCATATCATATTCATTCCCATTTTTTTCCCGTTTTTCTGTTTCAAAACCCATGCCCAGAGAATGCTCATTAGTAACCGTTCTTTTTTTTCCTTCTTCTAGGATTTCTTCTGAAAGAACATTTATTTTTTTTAACTGTCGATTAAGTTCTACTCCCGTGAGTTTTTTACTAAGATGAAGATCAATGTGCTCATTGATGATTCTGGCAAACTCGTTCACACCAATTTTTCGATCCGGCAAATGAACTTTGCCCTTTTGTTCCGGGGTAATGATAAATTCCGTTAACTTCCGATTATTATAGGTCCCTTTTTTAACATTTTCCAACACCTGCTTAGCAAAGTAGAAGCTACGAATAATCTCCGGGTCATGGAGAATATGATCCTTTTTAACTGCCTTACTCGTACCGGGATCCAAACCCTTTGCTAAGTTTTCCAGAATGCTCACCGTCTTTTCAATGCTCTCCCTTTCCTGTTGAAGTTCCGTTACCTTCTTTACTTCCATTTCTTTCATAGCCATTTCATAACCTCCTTTAAGATTTTGATTTGTTCTTACCTTAAGAAGATTATATCCTATACTTTTAATAAAAAGGTCGCTTCCCAGGCGACATCGGTATAAGTTTCACTATAAGATAAAATCACAAAGATTGCTCACCGGTTAATCTTCAATCAATTCAAATGTTAAGGTTACAGGATTGTGATCCGAGTGTTCAAATCCAAGATCATGTCCACTCACTTTAATAATTCTTATGTTCGGTGACACTAAAAATCCATCAATGACGGTCTCAAAAGTCTCCCCCGGTTCATAAGGTGCTCCAATATCCCTAACCGTCATTACAGTCTCGTCAATTCCCCATTGATAGCCGGTCTCTCCTAAAGACTCAGCGATGGGTACAAGCCACTCCGGCCATTCTTCTATAAAATCAGGATCCTCTAACTGTGTAGTTCCCAGCAACTGATTCCAGTCTCCACCCAGAATTACATAATCATTTTTGGTATAGACCTCTTCCATGAGTCTTAATAGGTGTTCTACCTGCTGTTCTCTGAGAACCCCCCCCTCATCATAAGCCGAAAGGTGAAGATTAACCAAAACCAAATCTCTGCCATTATCTACGGGAATTCGGGTTTCCAATAGGCTTCGATCTAAATCCGCTAAAATAATCGGCCAGGATTCCTGCCCTGTAAGCTCTCGTCGCAAACCCTGATGCATTGCATATTTTGATAGGGTCACCAATCCGCTATTGGCATAACCCATGGGGTTTAGAATCGGTACCGGTACCCAAATAGCTTGATAATTATAAGCAAAAGCAGAACCATAGTTATAAAATTGGTTTTGCAACATTTCATATTGATTGACATCATAG
>SLKF01000249.1 GCA_007134725.1 Clostridiales bacterium
AAAAAGGGAAGAACCGTCGAAGAGCTGCATCAGGTGATTAACTGGTTGACGGATTTTGATGAAAAAGACATAAAGGATCTCATTGAGGAGGAAGTCACCTTTGAAGAATTTTTTCAAAGGGCGAAGCTAAACCCCAATGCCCACTTGATTAAAGGCACCATCTGCGGTTACCGCATCGAAGAGATTGACAATACCCTAACTCAACAGGTTCGGTATCTGGATAAACTGGTCGATGAACTGGCCAAAGGAAAGGCTATGGAGAAGATTTTGCGAAAAGAGAAATGATAAATGAACGAATACGAATAATAATGAATTATTGTAGAGATCTCCTAAGAAATTTGGGAGATTTTTTTGATACCCTTGACAAATTCATCTACTACGCAAATCATAGGCTGATAGAGATCCGAATTAACATATAAAATGTGAGTCCCGTCACAGTATTTTTATTTGATAAGCATTATCATTATATTAAACACCAAGGAAAGGATGATGATAATGAATAGATATCAAGGTTCCAAGAATGAAATGGGAAAAATCATTGTGGCGGATATGAAAAAAATCGACCGGATTATGGAAATTAAAGTGGACTTTTTGAAAGGGCGGATCACCGAAGAGGAGGCAAAGCTGAAGCTTCGAAATGCCGTGGATTTTGTTACTGCCGATGAGTTCGCTTATTGTGAGCACCAATTAACGAAATACGGGGTTTCCGATGATACGATTACAGAGCGGATCGAAGAGATCCGGGGAATTTTTGATGGTCTCCTTAGAAAAAGTGAAGTGAATCTTCCCAAAGGCCATCCCATTAATACCTATCTTCTGGAGGTTCGGGAAATCAGAGTGTTAACCCAACGGATGAAAGAACAGCTGTCGGAAAAATTCATTAAAAATCAATGGCTGGAATTGTATGATCAGTTAGAGGACATGCACATTCACTTCGCCCGAAAGCAAAATCAGCTGTTTCCCCGCTTTGAGGATAAGGATTTTGATAAACCTTCAAAGGTGATGTGGAGTCTGGAAAATGCCATTCGCGATCGGATGAAGGCGGCAAAGGAAGCCTTGTTGGATGACAGGGATCAGGCGTTTTTGTCCATGCAAGAGGATCTTATTGTATTAATTGAAGACATGATGGATAAAGAAGAGGAAGTTCTATATCCCACGGCGCTGAAGATGATCTCCGATGAGGAATTTATTGATATGCGAAGGGGCGACGACGAAATCGGATACGCCTTCGGGATTACGCCGGAGGATTATAAAGGGGCCTCCAAACCTGATCAAAATCTTTCTCAAGACTCCGCTTCCTTTATGGATGATCTGAAACAATTAATGGCAAAACATGGACTCGGTGGGTCCGTCGATCCTTCTGATACGGAGTTGGAGGTAAGCAGAGGCAAGCTGACCTTAGAGCAGATCAATCTGATCTTTCAGCACCTTCCCGTGGATTTGTCCTTTGTCGATGAAAATGAACTGGTGAAGTTTTACAGTGATACCCCTCACAGGATTTTCCCCAGAAGTCCCGGGGTTATCGGTCGAAAAGTGGAAAATTGCCATCCCAGAGAAAGCGTCTCCACGGTAATAGAGATTGTGGAAGCCTTCAAAAGCGGAAAAGAGGATGAGGCGGAGTTTTGGCTGGAAATCGGCGATCAATTTATTTATATTGTCTTTGTAGCGCTACGGGATGAAAATAAAAAGTTCAGGGGAGTCCTTGAAATTATGCAGGATGTAACCAGAATTCGAAGCTTGGAAGGTTCACAGCGTCTTCTCTCATGGAATCAGCAAGAGCAAGATCAAAAGAAAGAACAAGAGAAGGTTGAGACTCAGTCTGAAGACAACGGAAATTCGGACTCTAATTCGAAAATTACAAAAGACATGGTGGTTGGAGAACTGATCAGTCACTACCCTTATCTAAAAGATGAGCTGCTGAATCTTTCACCGAAGTTTTCGAAACTGAAAAACCCCATCCTGTTTAAGACGATGGCCTCCGTCGCAACCATCGAGATGATTGCAGAGCGGGGAGACCTGGAAATTGATGAGTTAATAGCGAAGCTTCAGGCCCGAATTGAAAAAGAAAAAAAATCTGTATAAAGTAAAAATGTGCTCATAGCAAAAAACCTTCTCCATGTAGATTTCGGGGGAGGTTTTTCTTGATTTTAACCTCCGATACCGCCAAAATTCCAGTACCCACCAGCAGCAATTGAAACTTTTTTTGCAAAAGTCTTTAGATATCTCATGGCTTCGGTATACAATTAAAGAATAGGATAATAATTTCCACAAGACTACTGTGAGCAACTACCGGAGGATAAAAAATGGAGTTTTTGAATCGCCGGTTTAACTACCTCTTCTAAGGAAGAAAAAGAAAAATATGATGAGGACGCTTTATGTAAACTTTGATCACCTGGAAACAGGTTATTTTTGTTGTGCTATTTTGTAATAAAAGAAAATATGGATAGTTTCTTGCAAGCAAAATATGGGAATGGTAGAATGAAATGGAATGAGTAAAAGGAGTAAAACTATCGATGAGCTTACCTGGAGGAGGAAATGAATGATGAATTATATAGCAATTGATTTTGAAACTGCGAATGCTAAACTCTCAAGTCCTTGCTCACTCGGGATGGTTGTTGTTGAAGATGGTGAGATTCGATCGAAACATCATTGGTATATTCGACCGGAACCCTTTTACTTTAATCCGATGAATATCAGTATACATGGCATCACACCGGAAATGACGGAGGATGCCCCTACGTTTGATGTGCTATGGCCGGAATTGGAGCCGTTTTTTAAGAATAATATTGTAATCGCACATAATGCATCTTTTGATATGGGAGTTGTTCGTCACACACTGGATTACTTCGGTATTTCCTATCCTAACACTTCGTATTTTTGCAGTATGAAACTCTATCAGAAAATGACACCTGATTTCACCAGTTATAGACTTCCGATGTTATCAAAATCCATTGGTTTTGAATTTAAGCATCACGATGCCCTGGAGGATTCCATTGCCTGCTCCAAACTGATTCTGCATGCCCTGGAACAATCTCAATGCCGTTCGATCGAAGAACTGGCCCGTCAATACAGGGTTACTCTTGGGGAACTCTACCCTAACGGATATACCCCTTGTAGTATTTCGTTATCGGGGCTACGATCAGCTCCCAGAAAATCAAAATCCATCACCGATATCCGTCCCGATGAAAATGCGACTTTAACCGGAGATGTTACCTATTTTGAAGGAAGACGATTTGCGGTTACGGGAAGCTTTTCATCCATGTCGAGAAATGAAGCCCTACAACAGATCGTGAACCATGGAGGCAAAATATCCAATACCATTACCAGAAGTACGGATGTATTGGTTGTGGGAGAGAAAGACTACCAAAAGATGCATGAGGGGAAAGTCAGTTCCAAGCTGAGAAAAGCACTTGAGTTGCAAATGAATGGAGGAGATATAGAGATTGTTTCGGAGGAAGAATTTGGTAAGATGTTGGTATGAAAGTTGGATTCTGAGAACACCAGGTACCATTTTACATTTGACTAATCTACAATGTTTACATGGTCAAAAAACCAAGGATATTTTGCACTTTGATTCCGGAGTAGTCAGTAAAAATTGAATGGTCCATGGTTAGTAGAACCTTCGGATAATTATCGGAAATCCTTTGTAGAGGGCGTAATTCACGCTCTCTTGTTTTTTTATCTAAGATCGTAGCGGTTGGCGGGGGCTTCGGGAATCATTGATCGAAATGGAGAATTTGTTTTTGAGCTTACAGGGACGGCTCTTTTGATAGCTGTTTGTGACTTTGTCACTGAAGCATTATTGCAAAGCGTATATGATAACGGTAAGAAACAATAAAAAACCTATCATATAAGGAGGAAACAAAAATGCAAAAGACAGCGAAACGAGTAATTACCGTTACCATGACCCTGGTCTTGTTATTGGGTCTGATCCAGGCTCCCATTATGGCCGCCAGCCAGCAACAGGAGCAAAAGGAACCACAGATGGAAATGGTGTTGGAGTATGAAAGCCGGTATGATTTTGAAGAGACCACCCGACGATTCGAGGAAAACGTAAAAGAGGCGGGATGGTCGATCGTTCAGGTATTTGATTACAAGGAGATTTTGGCAGACAGAGGGCACGAAATCGATAATATCAAAATTTTTGCCGTTTGCTCCGGCCAGCATTCTGCCGCTATTTTGGAACTGAGCGATGAGCGTATGGTATCACCCTTGATGCCTTGCACCATCTCCATATATGAAAAATCTGACGGAAATACTTACATTGCACAACTGAATTCCGGTGAAGTGGCAAAGCCCTTTGGAGGCGTTATAGCAGAAACCATGGCAACCGTAGCGGAGGAAACCCATGAAATGATCAGGGATCTGATTCTTCCACAGCAACTTAATAGGGGCAGACAGAACACCGCTCCCGGTTGGGCAAATAACCGCAGACCATTAGAAAACCCTGCTGCAGCGGAAGCCTTGGAAAAGAACTTCCCTCATCTCTTCATGGAAGAGGCAGCCATGGAAATGGAAATGATTCTGGAGAACAAGAGTCTTTATGACTTTGATGAAACCGTAGATCGATTGAAATTAAACGTCGCCGATGCCGGCTGGTCCGTGGTTGGTGAATTCGATTATAAAGAAATTCTTGGTGATAGAGGTTATGAAATAGAAAACATTAAAATACTGGCCGTTTGCTCGGGACAGCACTCAGCAGCCATTTTACAGCATGACGATGCCAGGATGGTATCCCCATTGATGCCTTGCCGAATTGCCGTATATGAAAAGAGTGACGGAAATACCTATATTGCACAACTCAATTCCGGAGAAGTGGCACAGCCTTTTGGCGGCGTCATCGCTGAAACCATGATGACGGTTGCCGGGGAGACAAATGCCATCGTACAGGACCTGATTCAAGAGTAAAAATAAAGAGCCTTGCATAATCTAACCCCCTGCAG
>SLKF01000100.1 GCA_007134725.1 Clostridiales bacterium
CCACCATTTGCTGCTGTAACCCGTGGAAAACGCCAAATATTTCCTGTTCCAACTGCCATACCGATAGCAGCACATATAAATCCAAAACGACTTCCAAATGTTGATTTGCTTGATCCTTCCATTGCTTACATTCCTCCTTTGAAAGATATGAATACAAATACGTCTAAGGGTTTACACCTCCTTTATGTTTTCTCTCATCAACAAACAGATTTATAAGGTCAATCATTGATGCTGACATGGTTTAGGGTTTGACTTCAAAAACCCTTTGGTCCTGTATTTCAGTCCCTAAGGCTTCCAGAGAGGCCCTAACGATTTTTCTCCGCAAGAGTTTTTCCTCTTCCATGGATTTATTCGGGTCTCCTACGGGATAGGGAATTGCCACTCCCGGAATAATCCGGTTGGCTCCTGTGGTCAGGGAAATCGGAACAATGGTACAGATGTGTACAACGCCGATTCCATACCGTTCAATCTCTTTGACGACCGTTGCTCCGCAACGGGTACAGGTGCCTCAGGTGGAGGTGAGAATCACGCCGTCCACGCCGTCTTCCTTCAGTTGTTTTCCGATCTCCACACCAAACCGTTGGGAGTTCATTACCGATGTTCCGGTTCCCACCGTGGTGTAAAAATATTCATGGACTTTCCCGATATAGCCTTCTTTTTCAAAATCTCTCAATACATCCAACGGTAAGATCCGATCCGGATCTCCATTGGCATAGATGGGATCATAACCTCCATGCACGGTTTCATAGGCATCTTCCACAAAGTCATCCAATCCTTCGATGGAATATTTTCCGAATTTCGTTGCACTGGCAGACTCGATGCGATCAGGATTTCCTTTGGGAAGAATCCCTCCGGTACACACTAGAGCAATGGTAGCTTTACTGAGATCTTCAATGGCCGCTGCCGCTTTTACCCGGTCAAATACGGGAACATTGAGCTCCGTTTCAAAGGGCTCTTCCCTAAACCGCTTCATCAGCATCTCAACCGCCCGTTCAGCTCCGTTTTTATCAGAAAAAACCGTTACCCGACGACCTTGAGGGAAAATCCCTTCTTTTTTAGGCTCTTCCAAGGCTTCTCCCCGAAGAAGTTTCTTTGCGATTTCCCCCATCTTCGGCAAAGCCTTTCGCATAGTCGCTGCGGAATTTCCGGTCCTGACAATATGAATACTGGCTTTTGCTCCTTCCAATCCCGGGTTTTCTTCATACATTCCCGACAGTACGGGAATCTGCAGTTCTTCGTTAATCATTTTTCCCACCCCGCCGCAGGCCATTCCGTATCGCCCTGCATTAAAGGCGGGACCTGCCACAAAGAGGTCAGGTTCATGTTTTTTTACCATCTCAAGAATGGTTTTTTTGGCATCTTTTTCATGTTCATTATAGTAGTTGTCTCCACAGATGATGGTGGCAACCACGGTGCCTTCACCCTGAAGATAACCCTCAAGTCCCATTGCCGGGCCTTTTGCTCCCAGGGTTTCTTCCGGTGGTATATGGGCTTTTTCTTCGCCTCCGATGTTTCCGAAAAATTGATTGATATAATACACAACTTTTTTCTCTGCCATTTTCGCCACCTCCTAATATTCCTTAACGGTCACATTGTGGTATCCGATTTCTGAAGTACAGCCGAGAATGGCATTCAGTTCACACTCCAGGCTGCCGTCAGGCAAGAGACTTCCACTGTATCCCCCCGCCAGATGTTCGATGGCCTTCTCATTTCCGATGACCTTCTCCATGGGAGGCAACGTCACAAGGTGGCTGACATTCCCTGTGCTGATAATAGCTTTTGCATAGGGACTGGCATCCGTAAGGGATTGGCTCATTCCATCCCGTCCTGCACATTCATCCGTAATCAGAACAGTTTTCACACCCTCTTCCTCCAACAGTTTACAGTTCAGCATCAAATCGGAATCCGGGTTGCCGTAACCTTCTTCAGAAACAATGACTCCATCGGCTCCCAGGTGCTTTGCAATATTTGTTGCCATATTACAGGAACGAAGTTTTCCCTGCAGCGTAATGTTTTCATTGGTCAGAACCACTCCCAGAAACACCAGATCTTTACCATGTCGCTTATAGAGTTCCTTAACCACGGAATTGTTCAAATGTTGATAGGTGGTGATCTTATCACAGGCTGCCACGCAATTTCCACTGACTACGGCACCGTCTAAAACTTCATTGGGATGCAGCAAGGTTGGAAGGGTTTGCTTTGCATCCAACCCATAGATATAAGTGTCATGGAGAAGTCCTTGAGTGATGAGCATTTCCAGATACACAACTTTGGGTAAATCAGGATACTTTACGATTTCCACCGCGTTGCTGTTCATTTCAAAGGTTTCAATCTCGTCGGGTTCAAGGTTCCTGGCACATTCTCCTATATAGGCTGCAGCTTTCAGTCCCGCCAACCTGGCGGCTTCCTCGTGTTCATGTTGGGTGATTCCTTTCTTCGGCTCCAGCTCCACGATAATGTTGAGGGTTTTAGAGAAGGGACTGTAGGCAGCTCCGGGACCACTCATATCAAGAACCCCCTCTTGGAATCCGACGATGCTTCCCGTTGTCACCACAGCAGCATTTTTGAACACATGGGATCGCCCTTTACCGGCGGTTGCCATGGTGCTGGTCACTCCGGGAAATTCTTTTGCTTCCCCGACCACTTTTACCCGGGGCTCAATCACATCTTTGACGGGAATGATTCGAACCGATTCTCCCGGCTTTGCCAGATCCACGTTCACTTTGCCGATTCTGTGATCCTCCAGTAAATGGTCCCTCAACCCTTGGACATTAACCGTTAAAATCCCCTCCTCAAAAGCATTCTCTTCACCGAGTACCACGTCTTTGACAAAAATATTTCCCATTTCCAGTTTCATCCACTAACACCTCCTATAAGACTCCTAGTTCCTTCAAGGTACTTTGCAGTAATTGTTCATCCACATATTGAAAATCTTCCATCAACACTTTATCAACCGGTGTTTTCATAACCCTCATCCGTTCATAATATCGCAGGGCTTTTTCAATGGTCTCTAAAGAAGGAAGGTCAACACCCTCATTTATGTTCTTAGGCTTTAAAAGAACCGCCGACCGGAAGGGACTCTCCATCATTCGCCGGCTTGCCGGCATCGGATCACTTAAGAGTTTTGCTCCTAAATGAACCTGGTCCCTGATGATCTTATAAAATTCTATACAGTTTCTCTTATAGTAAATCACTTTGCATTTAGTATTTCTAACCAAAGGATTATTGGTGTGAATTTCCATTTTTTCACCTTCCTACAACCGTCATTAATGGACCTACCTAATTATAAAGCAAAGTTAGTGCCAAGTTTTTGATTTTTCTTTATTTTCAGTTAATTTTTTCGCCGCTTCCCTTTATTTAGCCCTTCGAATTAATTGTTAATAAATAAACAATTTGATTTTTTGAAATTTTCTGTCTTTCGACGGTGTGAAAGGGCTTTTCACCCTTTATTTATGTCGTTATTTAGACGTTCGTCAATTTTTCGACATATTTTCAATGATTTCCAACCCTAAAGTCGAGATAACTTCCACTATTATTCCATTTTGATATATCTCACCGGATTATTCTGATTTTTTAAAAACTTCTCGAAATCTTCGTATGAGATTGTTATACTGGCAGTGTTGATATTAGGATGGAAGGTGATTTTTTCCTCTTTCTTCAAATCTTCATCCACCAAAACAATAACTTTACCGTCTTCATTATTAATCAAACCGAAAACCGAAACCCCTCCGGGTTCAAGTCCCAAGTGAGCTTTCAACCGTTTTTCCGAGGCAAAACTCAACCGGGTGCTTCCAATCTTCTGAGCGATGGCCTGGGTATTGGCCTTTTTGTCATGGTGCACCAGTGCAAGATAATGTACATTCCCTTTGGCATTTCTCAAAAATAGACTTTTACAATGCATCGGTTCAATGGTAAACTCCAAATTTTCGATATCTTCCATGGTCATTACCGGTGGATGCTCATATTTTTCGTACTCAATTTCCAAGGTGTCCAAAACCTGATATACTTTTTCCGCTTCATTCATTTTATCACCAATCCTTTTTTTGAATTTACTATAAGAACTCATAGTATTCTTTTACACAGCAGGGGCATTCTTCGTTCTTTGGAAGAGAAATCGTTTCATAATCATTCTCCCATAGATTGATATGAATCATGTCTTTCAAAATCTTCTCCCGATTCCCACTCAAGTATTTGATGGCTTCACTGACTTGGTAGGTGGCAATCATACCGGTTATGGTATTTAAAACACCGTGGGTATCGGCTCTTTGGGTTTCATTTTTCTCCAGGGGATGCATCATCATACAGCGAAGGCACGGTCCCCCGTCGGGAAAAAAGGTTTTTATATTACCGTGGTTTTCCACAGCGCCCCCATAAATCCATGGAATCTTTTTCTTAAATGCACCATCGTTGATAATGTATCTGGTTGGAAAATTGTCGGTACAGTCAATGACCAGGTCAATACCCTCCATTAACTCCAGAATGTTTTCACCGGTACATCGTTGATTTACGGCTTCAATCCTGATCTGCCCATCAAGCCGATGAACATACTTTTTTACCGCATCCACTTTCAATGTCTCTTCTTCCACATCTTCGGGAAAATAGAGTATTTGTCGATGGAGATTGCTCATTTCCACCACATCCTGATCCACAACCCGCAAAAATCCCACACCAGCTCTTACAAGCAAATTAATGACGGGGGTTCCCAATCCGCCACATCCAATAATTAAGACTTTTCCCTTTTCCAGGCGTTTCTGCCCGGTTTCCCCCAGGCCGTAAAAAAGAGATTGTTTATGAAATCGCCCATGCCTTCCTTCGGTCACCCTTAATCCCCTCCTTTTTGGTTTTCAATATCCAACCTGCTCCTAAATTGTCAGATGATTTAGAAAATATTTTATCACAGGGGATCATTAAAAGCAACAAACCCCGGAGGGCATCCGGGGTTTATCTTATCAGATCATCTTTTGTTCCGTTCTTGCAATAATTTCGTCCTGAAGGCTTTTGTTCAGATTATTGAAGTAATCACTGTAACCCGCAACCCGAACAATGAGATCCCTATGTTCTTCCGGCTTTTCCTGGGCTTTTCGAAGGGTCTTTGCATCCACCACATTAAACTGAATATGATGACCGTCCAGCTTGAAATAGGACCGAATAAGATAAGTCAGATGATCCAGACTTTCATCACTTTCCATCATCTGAGGCGTAAACTTTTGATTCAATAGGGTTCCTCCGGTTTTAAGGTGATCCATCTTTGATGCGGATTTAATCACCGCTGTGGGTCCATTTCGGTCGCTTCCCTGAACCGGGGAGATTCCTTCGGAAAGGGGTAATCCCCCTCTTCGCCCCTCCGCTGTTGCTCCGATCACCGAACCGAAATACACATGGCAGGTGGTAGGGAGCATGTTTATGCGGTAGGTGCCACCCCGCATGGTGGGTCTGCCGTTGACGGCTTCGTAAAAGCTGTTGAAAACCTGGGTCATGATGCTGTCGGCATAGTCATCATCGTTTCCGTAACGGGGTGTTTTATTTAATAGAAATTGACGCATGGGTTCCTGATTTTCAAAATTCTTGTTCAGTACATCCAGGAGTTTATCCATGGAATATTTTTTCTGATCGAACACATGATATTTGATGGCGGATAAACTGTCCGTAATCGTCCCGATCCCCACCCCTTGAATGTAATTGGTGTTGTATCTGGCACCGCCGGCGTTGTAATCCTTTGCCTTCTTGATGCAGTCATCAATCACTGTGGATAGAAATGGTGCCGGCATATAATTGGCATAGAGTTTTTCGATCAAGTGATTCCCCCGAATTTTGATATCAATAAAATAATTCAACTGGGTCTTAAAGGCTTCCATCAATTGATCAAAATCATTAAAATCCTTCGGGGATCCGGTTTTTAGACCGATCATTTTCTCTGTTCTTGGATCCACACCGTTATGCAGGGTGATCTCCAAAATTTTGGTCAGGTTAAAATATCCCGTCAGGATATAGCTTTCCTTCCCAAAGGCTCCGGTTTCAACACAGCCGCTGTTTCCTCCACAGCGGGCATCTTCGATGGTTTTGCCCTGACGTAAGAGTTCTCCAATCACCGCATCCGTATTAAAAATGGAAGGCTGTCCCCATCCCTTTCGAATAATTTCTCCCGCTTTTTTGATGAAACCGTTTGGTGTCTTTTTGCTTACCTGAATATTGGTGCTGGGCTGTAAAAGCCGCATTTCATCAATGACTTCCAATAAAAGATAGGAAGCTTCATTGACTCCATCGGAGCCGTCAACCTTAAGCCCCCCCACATTGATATTGGCAAAATCCGTATAGGTTCCGCTTTCCTGGAGGGTAATCCCCACCTTAGGCGGTGCAGGCTGATTGTTGAATTTTATCCAGAAGCATTGCAGCAGTTCCTTGGCTTCCTCTCTTGTTAAGGTGCCCGCTTCAATTTCCTTTGTATAAAAAGGTTCCAAGTGCTGATCCAGTCTTCCCGGTGAAAAAGCGTCCCAGGTATTGAGCTCAGTGATAACGCCTAAATGCACAAACCAGTAGGCCTGGAGGGCTTCATGAAAAGTTCTTGGTGCATATTTCGGAACATGAAAGGCAATATCCGCAATTCTTTCCAACTCTTTCTTTCGCTTGGGATCTACTTCTTTCCGGCTCAGCTCCATAGCCTTTTTCCCATGACGTTCTGCAAAAATCATAATTCCATCGGCCGAGAGATCCATGGCTTTGAGTTCTTCCTGTTTTTCATAGGCTTCCGGGTCACTCATGAAATCCAACCCATCCAGTTCCCCTTTAATTTCTTCTTTTATTTCTAAAAATCCTTTTTTAAAGATCTTATCGTCTCCCACGGTATGACCGGGGGCTCGCTGCTCCATAAACTCCGTAAAAATTCCTGCTGCATAACACTCCATCCACTCTTCGGTCATCTCGTTAAAAATAAGATCCCGAATGGATTTTCCCTGCCAGTAGGGGATGATCTCCTTCTTTTGAACTTCTAGAACCTTTTCGGTGACGGCAAAGGAGATTTTCTCCCGCTTGTCCATGATGTCCATATCCTCCAGGGTGTGACAGCAAAGCTCAGGATAGTTTGGCGCCTGCTGAGGTCCTTCCCCCCGTTCACCTACAACCAACTCATCCTCATTGATACAGATGGTTTTATTCTCCATCATATGTTTAAAAGTCCGTGCCCGAAGGACAGGAATCGACACTTTCCCTTGGTGCTGTTTATAGGCCTCCGTCACCAGCCGTGCCCGTTCAATGCTAATTTTCGGGGTGGTGGTCTCACTCTGCGCTCTGAGTTTTTTTACTCGAGCATTCATTCCCCGTAATTCCTTTTTCATTTTCGCTCATCCTCCGATCTTTACGGTAATTCCTTCCTCTTGAAACTTTTTTTTCATCCTCTGCATTTCCTCATCCCTCGGTTCCGGTACATCAGGAATTTGATATTTCCAACCGATCCGCTCATATTTATCCATTCCCGTCTTATGATAGGGCAAAAGCATTACTTCTTTTAAGCCCATGGATGCAATCCACTTTCCCAGAGCCCTTAGATGGTCTTCCTCGTCGTTCATTCCCGGAATAATGGGGATTCTGACGTAAACCTTTTCTTTTAAATAGGCCAGTCTTTCCAAATTTTCGAGAATCCGTAGATTTGAAACGCCTGTCATCTCCATATGGCGATCGGTATCCAGATGCTTTACATCATAGAGGAACAGATCAATGACCTTCCTCACTTGATCAATGGCTTCCCACTTTACATGACCGGAAGTATCAATCGCGGTATGAATGCCTTGCTCTTTACAAACTTTGGCAATTTCATATACAAACTCCCATTGCATAAGAGGTTCCCCTCCTGAAAAAGTGACCCCTCCTCCGGACTCCTGATAAAAGACTTTGTCTTTTTCAATTTCTTTTACAACCTCATCCACGGTCATTTCTTTGCCCACTATCTCTAATGCATTTGTGGGGCATACCTCAGCGCATTCGCCGGCCTTAATGCAGACCTCCCGGTCAAGGATTGATTCTTCTCGGTGAAGTTTTACAGCGTCCACCGGGCAAGCCTTCATGCACTCTCCACAGCTGATACAAAGATTTTTTGAGTAGCTGATCTCCCGATCAACCCTAATACTCTCGGGATTATGACACCATAAACATTTCAGGGGACATCCCTTAAGAAATATCGTTGTCCGTATCCCCGGACCATCGTGAAGAGAATATTTCTGAATGTTAAATACAATTCCTTTTTTCACAGCGTCACCTCAGGTTGAATTGATAATAAGTACTTCTTTTATTGATATTATTGCAAGTACTGTGCCAAGTCTTCAGACTAATTATGGATCTCAATGACCTCTTTAATCCAAGAAGGGGACAGGGACCCGTCCGGTTTCAGACAAGTTCCTGTCCCCTTGTTGGGAGTCAGTGATGTTAAAAGAAATTACAGGGCTTCCAGAACCCCTTTGATGATCTTAATGGCATCCATCAGTTCCTCTTTGGTAATGACCAGGGGAGGAGCAAAGCGGATAATATGTCCGTGGGTCTGTTTTGCCAACACTCCTTTTTCTTTCAAGGCGAGACAAACATCATATGCTTCAAAGCCTTCCTCAAACACTACGGCGTTCAGAAGTCCTTTCCCTCGGACCTGAACCACTTTGTCTGATTTCACCGTAGAGAGTTCTTCTCTGAATATTTTCCCGAGCTCTTGGGCATTTTCTGCTAGATGCTCGTCCTCAAGGACTTCCAAAGATGCTTTTGCAACGGCACAGGCAATGGGGTACCCTCCGAAGGTGGAACCGTGGGAACCGGGAGTGAAAATCTCCATTACTTCCTTTGTCCCCACCACAGCGGAAACTGGAATGACGCCTCCTCCCAAAGCTTTTCCCAAAGTCATAAGATCCGGTTTCACATTCTCATGATCCACGGCAAATTTCTTTCCGGTCCGACAGAAACCGGTCTGAATTTCATCGTCAATCATCAGAACATTATGATTGGTACAAATGGATCGGACACAGGCTAAATACCCTTCGTCAGGTACATAGACCCCGGCTTCCCCTTGAATCGGTTCAATAATAACCGCACAGGTGTTTTCAGTAATGGCATCTTCAATAGCTTTTGCGTCATTGTAATCCACAATCACAAAACCGGGAGTATAGGGTCCGTAATTTACCCGGGCCACCTCATCGGTTGACATGGAAACAATGGTTATGGTCCGACCGTGAAAGTTTTCTTTTACACAGATGATTTCCTGTTTCCCATTTTCAATGCCTTTTTTTTCAACACCCCAACGACGGGCGATTTTCAGTGCGGTTTCTACAGCCTCTGCTCCGGTGTTCATGGGAAGAGCAACGTCAAAGCCTGTGTATTCACAAAGTTTCTTGAGATAAACTCCCATGACATCATTATGAAAGGCCCGAGAGGTCAAGGTACAGCGCCCGGCCTGTTCAATCAAAGCATCAATAATTTTAGGATGGCGATGTCCCTGATTCACGGCGGAATAAGCGGACAGAAAATCATAATACTCCCGTCCCTCGGGATCCCAGACTTTCACACCTTCAGCTTTGGAGATTACCACTGGTAGCGGATGATAATTATGGGCACCATAGGTTTCATCCATTTTGATATAATCTTGTGTATTCATAAAAAACCTCCTTTAGTTTTTGTATGTATATTTACTAATCTAGTTGTATAACCTAAATTCCACGACAACTTCAAAATTCTTTGTTTTTGAGCCGTTTACGAGAAATTTAAGTTAAGTTTTCTAATTTTAACATACAATTCACTCTCTTTCAACCTGGATTTCCCCAGTTCATAAGGAGGCTGGTTTTTCAACCCGAAGAACACTGAAAAATCAGACGAAGGTTTTATCATCGACTCATCTCTGTTCTTCCCTTCATAAATCGAAAAATCATGGCAGCCATAATAAGGATGCCAATCATGATAAAACTTAGATCATAGCCCAGCAAAGGAATCATTCCGGAGAATACGAAGGAACCGGAAGCCATGAAAATATCGATGGTGTTTTCCTGGATGGATATTGCAATGGCCCGGGACTCCTGGGAAACGGTCTTAATCAGTCTTGTGGTAAGTCCCAGTACAGCCCCTGCATAACCGATTCCCAGTAGAATTCCTGCCAGAATCATGGCCTCTGATAAAAAGCTTACCGTGGTTAACAATAAGAGACCGACTCCGTAACTTAGCCCTAGAAAAAGAATAATCAATAAGGGAGATTTATGATCCAGCAGTTTTCCAACTACAATACTGGCTACAATCCCTGCAAAGGAGTAGATGGTAAAAAAGATCCCCGCATTTTCCAAGGTTGGAACCTGCTCTAAGTATACGGGAACAAAAGTGAAAACAATCCCGGAGGCGAAGGAAAAAATTCCGATTCCTATATATATTTCCCGGAGGCGCCTCTCTTTCAGTACCTCTTTCACTTTGTGAAAAAACTTCAGCTTTTCCGTCGCTCTGGGTTTCGGACCATGGATAAAAAACATTAATAAAAATGCAAGGATTCCGATCCCAAAGCTCCCCAAAAACCAGGTATTGTAACTATAGCGATTGATCGTACTGATGGCAATGAATGGACCGATTAAAAGTCCCATGGCACTGACTAATCGGTATAACCCCATATAGGTCCCCATCTTATGAAAAGGGGCTACATCTCCTACAAAAGCCGGTCCACTGGCAAAATACGCCGCTAAGCCGATGGATTGGTAGATCCTAATAAACACCACGGTCCACACCGATTGGGCAAAGTATAAAAGAATCGGCGTACTCCCAAAAACAAAAGCTCCGATTAATAAGGGAATCTTTCTGCCGCTACGGTCCGATAAGGGTCCGAGATAAATCCGGAAAATCACCGCCCCTAAAAAAAACAGGGTTCCCTGAAGCCCGGAGTGAAAGTCGCTTCCCCCTAATTCTAAAATATACAGGGGCGTAGTTGTAACACTGGCCCAAAAGTTAATAAAAACCAAAAGGGAGACCGTATAAAAAAGTCCCCAATTTTTAATCGTTCCTTCTGTTTCCTGTGAGTGAACCATTTTTGGCATCCCTTCTCCTGTGCTTACTTTTTCTTTGGAAAGCAGGGGAAAAACTTTGGTGTTACCTCTTTGTACTCCTGATAACCCGGTCTTTTTGCAAAGCTTTTTTCCAGCATGGGTACCCCGGAAACGAATAGCAGTAAATAGGTAATCACAACCGGACTAACAAAAACTGCAATGGAAGTGCCTGCTGAAACCCCGATGATGGCCAGTCCCCACCACATGGTGGCCTCTCCGAAATAATTGGGATGTCTGGTGTATTTCCAGAGTCCTGAGCTCATGATTTTCCCTTTGTTTGCAGGATTTTCTTTGAATTTTTTCAGTTGATAATCCCCTACACTCTCGAAGAAAAAACCGATAATCCAAATACCCAGTCCCACAAGGGAAAAAAACGTAATTGCTGCCGGGGTTTCCTGACGGTTAATTAATATTACCGGCAGGGCTACAATAAACATAAATACGCCCTGGAGCATATAAACTTGGAAAAAAGCCCGGGGAATCACCCATTTTCCCCATTCTTCCCGCCATTTGGCATACCGGAAGTCTTCCCCTTTTCCAAGGTTTCGTTTGATAATATGGTAAAAGAGTCGAATGCCCCAAATACTGATCAGCACCGTAATTAATAGATTGGCCCCTCCTATATTCCCCGAGCGCAGAGTGGTAAACCAGGCTAAAATTACAAAGCCGATGCCCCATCCGATATCGACAATGGAATTGTTTTTGATCAGGGTTCCTACCATAAAGAAAATGAAAAAGTAAGCAAATAAAACAATGACGGACTCCATAATAAGTTGATTCATGATCAAACCTCCTCTCGAATAAAGCCTACGGCTATGGCTCCTTCCCCCACATGGAGGGCCGTTACGGAAGAGATTTCCGTGATGTATTTCGGTGCTTTCCCGATGATTTCCTCAATCTCCGCGGCAAAATCCTGAGCTCCTTTTTGATCCTTGGAATAAACCACCACGTACTCGCTTATGGGTTTTTCTTGGTTTTTCTTCTCGAGCATTTTTTTAATTTTACCCATCAGCATCTTTTTCGATACCGCGATGGAAAAAGCGGTGCCTTTCCCCTCTTTATCAAGAGAAATAATGGGGCGCAACTTAAAGAATACCCCGATTTTTCCGACGACTTTTGGAACTCTACCGCTTTTTAAGGAGTTGGCAAAGGTGTTGAGGGCTACATAGATTTCTGTTCGGGGAATAATGTCTTCAATTGCTTTTACTATCTCTTCTTTTGATTTCCCCTCCGCCACCATCTCTGCCGTGCGGGCGACTAATAGTCCTTGGGCCCCGGAGTTCAGTTTCGAGTCGATCACTTCGATGGGGTATCCTTCTTTCTTTAGTTTTTTTCCGTATTTTTCTACGCTTTCATAAGTTCCACTGAGTTTGCTGGAAACCATAATGCAAATAATACTCTCATAGTGTTCCTTTAAAAAATCGATTTTCTGTTTTACCTGCATATCGTTGGGCTGGCCGCTATTGGGATAAATCTTGGAGTTTTTGATCGTATCATAAAAATCCTCGGCTTCCACCGTTACTTTATCCAGGTACTGGTTTTCTCCTACAAATATGTTTACCGGTAGCAAGTGCACGTCGTATTGATCTAAATAGGATTTTGGAAAATCTCCGATAGAATCCGTTAAAATTGCTATTTTTGAAGTTTTGTCCTTCAATCTTTCCTGCATCCTCATATCCTCAATCTTTGGTCGATCAATCACACCGTACTTTGACAATGTTTTGAAAACCGCCTCTACTTTATTAGTATGAAGATGCACATGCTTTAAGGTTGGACTTCCCGCAACAATAATGGAATCTCCATAGGCTGACAGAGCTTCTTTCAATTGCTCTTTTTCCACCTTCCCCTTGACTAGGGCCTCGGTGCAGTATCTGAATTCGGTGTTCTCATGATTTCGGTTATATCCCTGATTCAATACCCCTACCCCTTGAAAATCTCTTGCAACTTCGAGGGTTTCTCCCCGAATGAATTTTATAATTCCTTCCAAATAATAAACAAACCCCTTGGCTCCGGAATCCACCACATTGTGTTTTTTTAGTATTGCCAACTGTTCCGGCGTCTTCGAAAGAAGCTTTTTAGCCTCATCAATAGAGCTTAAAAACATTTCATCTACATACTGGTATTTGTCTTTATGCTCGGATAAATAAATCGACCACTGTTTCATTACCGTTAACATGGTGCCTTCCACAGGATGAACCAGGGAATCATAAATCCCCTCGGAAGCTTTTCGAATCACTTCAATAAAATCCTTTAAAGAAATTCGGTCTTTCCCCTCACTGGCGGAGGCAATCCCGGAAATATACTGGGCGAAAATTACGCCGGAATTCCCCCTTGCTCCATAGATGGAAGCTTCTGCCATGGATTTGCTGGTTTCATAGAAAGAATCCACCACTTGGGTATAATCAATTACGGAGTTCAGGGTCATGGCCAGGTTATTACCCGTATCTCCATCGGCAACGGGAAAAACATTGATTTTGTTGAGATGCTCCTTGTTATTGATCACTTCCATGGCTCCATGGCGAAACATATTAAAAAAATCTTTACCGTTTAAATAATTTTGTCTCATCGTCATCACCTTTTCTTTAGATTTATTTTTTATGAAATGCGGGATTGATATTTTTAGAATAAATAGTTAATAATTCCAAAGGAAATCCCGGCAGTAGCAGCGGAAAGTACCGTTCCCCAAATCAAGTCGATCACAGTAACATTCATAGGCCATTCTTTTAGGGTCGCCAGATTCGTTAAATCATAAGTACCATAGGTGACCAGTCCGAAACCGCCCCCGGCCAAGAATGCATAGCGTATATTTTCTTTTTGTAGTGCAGGATCAATGACAAAGAATATTAACCCTACAATAAAGATACAATAAAATATAATTGCGGCAAGCCAGTTCACATTTTTTTTCATTAAGTGGCCTAAGTACTTCCTGTAAATATTTTTTGCGATGAACCCCAGCCATATCAAATCGATGATCATGAAAACCACAAAGGTAATTAGAAACATAACAATCCAGTCCAACATTACATCCCTCCTCCTGCTATAAGTTTTGAGTTGCCTCCTTTCAGCAAACACTGTAAACTTCTATTTCTTTATACATTAATACCCTTTTCTTCTAAAAACACACTTTTCTGATTCCTCCACAGGAAAAATATATAATGGTTATGCTCCCAGGGATTCTCCCTACTATTACCATTCTATTTGAAAGCACTTCCCCAGTAAAAGAATTTTATTCCTTTCTCAGGATCTGTTGCAGTTCTTCCCTTGAATAATAACCTTTGATCCCTCTCTGTTGCATGAAATACTTTTCCACTTCCCATAAGGAAAATATATGACTTTCTTCTAAGCCTTTTTGAATGATTTTTAAGTAACTTGGATCGGGAGGATTAATAAGGATATGTTTAAAATCTTCCAGTACTGTGAAGGTATAAATCGGATAGCCCTCTTCTTCTCCAAGATGAAGCAATTTTCCATACCAATTATCGGGCAATACCACTTTTTCTTCTCCCTTTGTTGGCAAGATCCAGTCAAGCTTCTGTTTTAGGGGAATATAATTTTCCTGCTTTACAAGGTCGAAAAATTGATCCTTGGTAATAAGATACATTCTTGCATAAGTAAGGGCCGTGGGATCCTCCTTTGGATCTATGGCCGCCACCCCTTTATTATTCCAACGGGTGGAAGTCCCTGCAAAAACCATTTCATGAGGAATGGTTTTTCCCCGGACTTTTAGGGGTTCCGCACCATCCCTACACCCTTTTTCCCGCTCCATTGAGCCAGGAGGCTGCCCTCCCAGGATATAACAATAGAAGCGATTTTTGTTCAAGTTTGATCCATAGCTCAGATACCATACATACTCTTTATTTTTCAAATCCATCCCTCCAAACTCCATTCTTTTACAGTCTATACCCATTTTTTTTTAAGAATCACTTGATTTTTCGGGAAGGATACCTTTTATTTAAAAATAAATATCCTTACCAGCAAATTCGAAGTCCGGTGAAAATCCTTTTTCCCCTTTCGATCTCAGCCTCTTATTCAAAAAAAAATAAAAAAAGACTTCAAAAGAAGTCTTTTTTCCATCCTACCCCCAGCTCTTTAATGTTTAGTCCTTGACTGAGAGCAATTTTACTTTGTAAGTCTGTACAATGTCCCGCATACACTTCTCCAATTTCCTGATTCTTTAGGTAGTTTAAGGTTTCATCCATCAACTTGTGATCCGGATTTTGCAAGTGAAAGCCTCCGATTACATGATCGATTTTTTCTTCCTTCGTAATTTTTTTCGCATATTCCACCGTATTGCAAATCCCGGCGTGGGCGCAACCCGTAAGAATGATTAATCCATCTTTCCCTTTATACACTAGGGCGGAGTCATCCAACATATAGTCCGGCTGCAAACTGCCCTTATATAACACCCGACCAAAGGGTTCCTGATTTTCAAAATCATTGCTGCGTTCAATTTCCCCGAGATAAACTAAGCGATCCGTGAGCCAATAGGGTTCCTTTCCTAAGTGGAGAGAAAAGTGTTTTTCCAGGGTATCCGATTGAATCATTGAACCGTTCTCCTCCCCCTTCTCCGACTCTTTATAAAGAAAAGTATGGGGATGCGCCACTAATAGCGGAAGTTTTACTTGATCTCCCTTTCGTTGCTTTTCAATCTGTCTTTTTATAAACTCCGGGAGACCTCCCGTATGGTCATCATGCCCATGGGATAAAACCAGATAGTCCGTCTCCAATAAATCAATTCCCATTTTTATGGCATTCTCCAGGAAAATGCCGGAGTAGCCCACATCAAATAAAATCTTCTTTCCTTCGGTTTCAATAAAATAGGATATCCCCGGCTCGCCATAATAATAATGGTCCACAAAGGTTTGATTGTCCACCAATAAGGTTACTTTCATAAGAACCTCCTTTTTTTCACTTTTGATTTCAATGTCTCTAAAATAATTCCACTACAATACGGTTCCTCTTTCCAAGGAATACTTTTGAAAAATCTTTTCTTCAGCGATTTTTTCCAGGATCTCCACCAGTCGAAATACCTCTTCATAGGTATTATAAAGAGCCACAGGAGCTAAACGAATGACGTTCGGCTCTCGGTAATCCGGCACTACCCCATGATCCCGTAGGGCAAGACTGATCCGATAGGCTTCTTCATGTTCTAGGGATACATGGCCCCCACGACGATGATTTTCCCGGGGATTACCGATCTTATAACCCCACTTCAACAGTCGTTTTTCCGCTAGAAACATTAAGTATTCCGTAATGATCAGAGATTTCTCCCGAATTCGTTGTATTCCCGCTTCTTCAAATATTTTCAACGACCCTTCCAGGGGGGCAATGGACAGCATATGAGGACTGCCTTGTAGCCAACCTCCGGCATCTTCCGCCTGTTCAAAACAGTGTTCTAATCGGAACTGCCGATCATCCCGATTGCCGAACCAACCTTTCAGTCCCGCCTCCCGTGTAAAGTGTTTTCGATTGATGTACAATCCCCCTACGGAGCCCGGGCCTCCGTTTAAATATTTATAGGTGCACCATACGGCAAAATCCGGATCAATTTTTTTGAAATTGTGGGGGATGGCACCGATGGAATGGGCTAAATCCCAACCAATAATAATTCCTCTTTTATGGGCCTCTTCGGTGATTTGCTCCATATTGATCAACTGTGCGCTGCGGTACAGCACCGAGGGCAAAAGAATTAAGGCCACATCGTCTTTCATTGCCTCAATAATATCCTCTTCCAAAATTTCCCGGCCGTCTTTGCTTGTTACGGTGACTAACGCCTCATCCTCTGTATATCCCTTTAAATTAATAAGACTTTTTACCGCATAGATGTCCGTGGGAAAATTCAATTCATCCACCAGAATTTTATACCGGTCTTGATCTGGTTTATAGAAGGTGGCCAGGGCTTGATGTAAGTTGGTGGTAATGCTGCCGTTTAGAATAATCTCCTTGGCCTCGGCCCCAATCAGATGGGCCAGTTTTTCTCCCACCAGTTTAGGATAATTAAAATACCGGCCTTTTTCCATGCCCCAAATTTTAATCCCTTCATTTTCCCAATCCTTTGCCACTCGTTTTATGGAGGCTTGAGCATCATGGGAACTCAGGCCTAAGGAGTTGCCGTCCATATAAATCTCTTCTTCCTTTACATGAAATCTCGAGCGAAAATCCTTTAAGGGGTCCCGTTGGTCCAGGGTTTTTGCAAATTCTAAATTTTCTTGAAATTTATTCTCCATAAAATCCCTCCTTTGCTTCTTAGAAATATGATACCATAAAATCCCCTTTGC